>JAVYNJ010000008.1:0-23966 GCA_038735675.1 Nanopusillaceae archaeon
ATTTTTTAGTTCTCATATCTACAATTTTAACAAAATTCTTTGCAATTTCAGAATGAATTTTGAACGCTAAATCTAAAGCTTTGCTTCCTTTAGGTAAAAGATAACAATCTGGGAGAATATTGCCATCATTATCTGTTAAATCTTCATTTGCTACTGGAAAAACAGCAATATATTTTAATAAATCAAAAACAGAAATATCTAACAAAGTTTGAACGCCAGTACTATTAAATTCTTTAAATATATTATCTTTAATAAAATCTAAAGCCCTTTTTTCCTTCTCATCAAGTAATTCTAAAACTTCAAAATTATTTTCACCGGGTATATAAAAGATTTTTCTCTTTTTATCTAGCTCTTTAAGTATAATTTCTGCATATCCAGAAGTAGGTATAACCATAAGATCTTTATATTTTTCTTCTATTCTCTTGATATTTTTTTTAGCTATATCAATATTTATATCTACTCTATTTGCTGCAATTATAATAGGTTTAGCAACTTTTCTTATTTCTCTAGCTAACAAAAATAAAATATTTTTATCGTCTAAAATTGAATAATCTTCTTCATTTATTTTTAATTTTCTAAAAGCCAATAGAATGTGATTAATATCTATATTCAATCCAGAAAGAATTTTATATATTTCTAAAGAAATTTTTCTTTTTTCATACTTTATTTTTTTAATTTCTTTTTCTAAATTTCTTTTTAAAATTTCAAAAAACCACCAATCAATCTCTTCTTCTAACCAAGAAATATCTTTTATTGGATCATAATTTCCTGGGCCAATATATTTGCCTTCTTCATCTGTGGCGCCAACAATATCTAAAACATGTATAAGAACATCTGCTTTTCTTAAATCATCTAAAAATTTATTTCCTAATCCTCTACCTTCATGAGCTCCCGGAACTAATCCTGCAACATCAATTATTTTAATAGGAACAAAACGATATTTTCCTTTGATATAACCATATTTTGGATTAGGTGTTACTCCAAAATCGTATCCAACTTCCTTAACTCTAATAAAACCTACACCTTCATTCGGATTTATAGTTGTAAATGGATAATTTGCAACTTGAACATCCTGCATTGTTATTGCTTTAAATAAAGTAGATTTTCCAACATTTGGTTTTCCTATTAAACCAATTAACATTAATAATTTATTGCAACAAAAATTAATAACTAGCGGGGCCGGGATTTGAACCCGGGACCTGGGGGTTATGAGCCCCCCGGGCACTCCTGGCTGCCCTACCCCGCTATAAAAATATTAGAATATAAAAATATATAAAGATTAAAAAAACAAGAAAAAATTTACTTAATTCTAGCCAATACTATTTCTATTGTAGAAACTCTTCTCTTCTTATTTTCAGCTACATTTACTTCTTCTGAATCTATTTTTATATTTTTTATATCTACTTGTCCATTCAAAAACTTTTTTCTTACTATTTCTGCTACATCTATTGCTCTAGATATAAATCTACCTCTTGCCTTTACAACAACTTCTTTGGCTCCTTGGCTTGTAAATTGCATTACTACCGCAGTTACATAATTCATAAATGGTTTATTTCCAATATATACAACACCTGCTTCAGCCATCATGATTTCTGAGATTTTTTAATTTTTCTTGTTATATAGCCAGATAGCATATTTCTCAATCTTTTAGAGGGAATATCTGCAATTACTTCTAAAATTTTTCTATTTTTTTTATAATCTGTAGAAAAAAATTCATAGTATTTTGAAATTATTTGTTCTGCAATTCTTCTAAATTTACCATGAAGTATTCGACCCATTATATTTTAAAATTTTGAAGAAAAGATTTAAAAAATAATATTCGAAAGGATGATGCATTACGCTTCTGAAATATGATGAAAAAAATATTGCTGAAAATATAAATATTATTCGTTAAAATATATTTTAAAATGAATAATATATATCCGGATCTCTCAATAGTAATTTTAGGCCATGTAGATCATGGAAAAACAACTTTAGCAAAAGTTTTAACTGATAAGTGGTTGGCAAAACATTCCGAAGAATTAAAAAGAGGATTAACTATAAAATTAGGATATTCCAATTTTTCAATATATAAATGTCCCGAACATGGATATTTTACAAAAAATAAATGCCCTATATGCGGTAAAGAAAACATTTTTGTCAGAAAGCTTTCCCTTTTAGATGCTCCAGGCCATGAAGCTTTATTGTCAGTAATGCTTTCAGGTGCTGCCATAGTAGACGCTGCAATTCTAGTAATAGCTGCTAATGAAGAAGTTCCACAACCACAAACTTTAGAGCATTTACTCGCATTTAAATCTTTAGGAAATAAACCTCTTTTAGTAGTACAAAATAAAATAGATTTGGTAAGCAAAGAAGATGCAATAAAAAATTACAATAAAATTTTAGAATTTTTAGAATCCTTAGGATTTAAAGAAAATATAAAAATTATTCCAATATCTGCAATAAATGATATAAATATAGAATACGTACTTGAATGGTTAGTAAACCTAAAAACCCCAACTAGAGATTTAAAATCTGATCCATTATTTTTAATAACTAGATCTTTCGACGTTAATAAACCCGGAACTCTGATTAAAGATTTAAAAGGAGGTGTATTAGGAGGTTCTTTAATAAAAGGAAAGATAAAACTAGGCGATGAAATTGAAATAAAGCCGGGACTATTTATCGATGGAAAATGGAAACCAATAAGAACTAAAGTAAAAAATTTAATGCAAGGAGATTATAATGTTGAAGAAATAATACCTGGAGGTACTTCAAGTATAGAAACCTATTTAGATCCTTTTTTAACTAAAGATGATACTTTAGCCGGTCAAATTGCAACATATACGGAAAAAGCATATAATATGGTTGAAAAAATTACTCTAAAATATGAAAAAATAAGAGACACTCAAAAAGATCTAAAAATTGATGAAGAAATATTTGTAGTTTCGTATAATATGTCCTCTATAGGAAAAATTATTGAAAAAAAAGAAAATGAAATAACTATAATTCTTAAAAGACCTATCTTAGCTGATCCAGAAAATAAAATTGCAATATTAGCAAAAATAAACAATCGATGGTCTTTATATGGTATAGGATATGTTAGATGAAATATAAAATATTAATAGATACTAACTTTTTCTTTATACCTTTCTATGAAAACTTTGATGTATTGGAAGAGTTAAAAAAATTTTTAATTGAAAAGAATATAGATTATGATAGTTTTTATACCTTAAAAAAAAATATTTATGAAATTAAAAATAAAATAAAAAGTACTAAAAGTATAAAAAAGAAAAGGTTATATACATTAGTAGAAAAATATATAAATAAAAACCAAATCAATATAATTGATTCTCCAATTAACGAAAAAACTGATAGATTAATAATTAACACTGCTTTAAGTGGAAATTGGATTGTTTGCACATTAGATAAACAATTAAAAAATATAATGAAAAAATTAAAAATTCCTTATATATCTTATAATAATAAAAGATTATACATAATATGGTAACCAATGCTTCACCGGAATTCTTTGTAGCTAAAAAAAGATTTGAAGAAGCTAAAACACCAGAAGAAAAATTGGATGCTCTATATTTGATGTTAAAAGAAGCTCCAAAACATAAAGGAGCTTCAAATTTATTACTTTGGATTAGAAAAGAAATATCCAAATATAAAAAATTGGTAGAAGAGAAAAATAAAAAATCTTCTGGAAAATTTAAAATTATAGAAAAATCTGGAGATATTTTAATCAGTATAATTGGAGTAGAAAATTCTGGAAAAAGTTATTTCTTAAAGAAATTTACTAATGCAAATGTAGAGGATTCCGAAATACCTTTTTCTACTATAAATCCTGCAGTTGGAACCTTATTTTATAAAGGAGTATATTATCAATTTATAGAAATTCCTTCAACATTCAAAAAAATTTTTAGAAATATCTTAGCTATTTCGGATTTTTATATTATTATAATAGACACAAGAAAAGATATTAAAGAACAGCTTAATAGGATAAATAAATTTTCCGAAAGCATCATTCAATTTTCTGAAGAAGAAAAGAACAATTATATTATAGTTTATAATAAATTCGATCATTTCGAAAATTTAAAAATAGAACAAATATTAGAAAAAATATTAGAAAAGTTAGATTTAATAAGAGTATTTCCAATAAATTCGGAACATTGCGTTATTTTAAAGAAAAATTCTACAATAAAAGATTTTATAGAAAAATTAAATAAAAAATTTTTAAATTATTTTGAATATGCAAAAATATTTAGAAAAGATAAAATTATTCGAGGAGGTCTAAGCTTTAAATTAGAAGATGGAGATTTAGTTGAATTAAAAATAAAACTTAGCTAGCCACAATAAGCGTTATTGTCCTTTCTACATAATCTAACTTTCTTAATTTATCAATTATTGCATTTCTAAGCTTATCAAAACTTTCAATTTTTACTTTAAGTATAGAATCATATTCACCATATACCAATGAAATATCTAGAAGCATAGAAGATAATTCTTTCTTTACAAATTCTATAAATTCTTTTTCCTTTCCTGGCTTTAAATTTACTAAAACATAAGCTTCAATCATTATTTTTTCTCTTTTTCTAATAATTTAATTAACTCTTTTATATCTCTTCTAGTATATTCCAGTAATATCGCAACAATACCAATCCAAATGACATTAATCCATGCGTATATTGCTGCTAAGACTCCTGCTACCATTGATAATCCTTCTAATGGAAATTCAATGGCTTTTACTAATAACAAAAATCCAAATAGTATTGTAAAGAAAAAGCCTATCAACAGTGCTATTTCTAATAAATTTGGCATTTTATAGTCAAAGCTTGCCATAAAGTTTAATATAAAATAAATTTATTAAATTTTATGAGATTGTTAAGCAATAAAGAAAAAAAAGAATTAATAAACGAACTTGAAAGAATAACAAAGACTGAATTAAAAATAAAGAAAGAAGATATATATTATTTGGAAAATGAAAATTTGTATCTTTTAAAAAATATTCCAATAGCTATAAAATACGAAAATAAGATAATTCCTACTATCTTTTTATTAATAAATTTAGAAGCTGATATTTCTTATGTTATAGTAGATGATGGAGCTAAAGATAAAATTCTTAATGGGGCAGATATTTTTAGGCCAGGAATAATAGAATTTGATAAAAATATCAAAAAAGGAGATATAGTTATGATATTATCAGAAAAAAATGAACTATTAGGAGTTGGTATTTCACTTTTTGATTCTGAAGAGATAGAAAAAATTCAAAAAGGAAAAATCGTAAAATTAATAAATTACTATGGAGATAAAATAACCAATCTATACAAAGAATTAAATAAAAGATAAAATATTTTTTTGATTATATATTTTACTATACTTTAGAAGTTTATATACGTTTAAATTATACTTTGCTTGAATTTTAGAATTTAAAAAAGATATCAATTCTTTAATATTATCAAATCTTCCTATTTTATTCATAAACATCTTTTTTATGCCTTCTCTAACAACCCAAACGCCTAAGGGTATTCTATATTCGCTAGTAATTACTCTAATTACTAAAAGATTTCCTAAAATTTTAGTATCTTTTATATATTCTGCAAAAGATAATTTTAAAGAATAATATCCGCCCGATTCATCATCTCTTCCAACTATTAATTGGTTATTAATACTATAAACTGATCCAGGCAAAATTGCTTCAATAAGTTCGCTTTTTCCATTTCCTGGCATTAAAATACCGTAGAAATCGTTTCCGTAAAATTTATAGTTAAATAAAAAGTACTCATTAATCTTTTTAGATCTGCTATAATATTCTTTTAATAATTTTCTTTCAATAATACTCTGAATTGCCGTTATAGACCACTTACTGGGCACTAATTTTCTATTTATCTTCAATCCAAATAATCCTAAAGAGAATAATCTAGATAAGTAATAATCTGAAAATCCATTTTTATACAAATAATATACGGCGTCTTCTGCCCTAACATCATCAATTACTTTTTCCACCTTTTCAGGTATTTTTGGGTTATCAACAATTTTGATATCGTGTAAGTTCCCAATAAATCCATAATATGAAGAAATTTTAGGTATAAATTTAGCTTCTAATATTTTCTTAAGTTTTACTTCTAAATTGACTGATTTTATAGAAAGAGCTGATTCAACTATTTTCTCATATAATTTATCATTCTTTTTAGATATATTTACCGAGACTTCTTTTTTAGCATTTATCAAACTACTACGATATCTAATGATTTTTTCCATACTAATTTCATTCATTGCCCAAAATACGGGATTATCATAATACTCTATATCTTCTAGTTCGGAAAATAAAATTCCCAAAGATACAATAGGATAATTTTTCTCTATAATTAAATTAGAGGGAGGTGTAAAACCATACAAGTTTTCTTTAAGTTGTATTGATTTACCATAAAGTATTTTCATTTTTTCGGCTAATCTTTTAGCAGTAACAGGATCAAGCATATATTCTTATTTAGCTTTTTATAATATATTTCTTATGGATGTTATCTTTATTCCAGCTAAAATAAAAATTAATGAATTAAAGAATTTTGATAAATTGCTAAAAATTCTACCAAAAAAAATAGGAATTGTATGCTTATTGCAATATATAGATGTTACTAATAAAATAATCTTAGAATTAAAAAAACTAGGATATGAAACTCTTTATTCTAATTCTTTATTTATTTTAGGATGTAATGTCAAAAACGCCGATTTACCGGCAGATACAATTTTATTAATTGGAGACGGAAAATTTCATGCACTGGAAATTGTTAGAAGTTTAAAAAAGGATGTAATTATATACAATCCTATAAGTGGAGAGATAAATACTATCTCAAAAGAAAATTATAAAAAATATCACACAAATATTCTTTATCTAATAGAAAAATTAAAGAATTCTAATAATATTGGAATAGCTATTTCTATTAAACCTGGACAATATGATCAAAATTCCTTAAAATGGATTTTAGAGAAACTAAAAGATAAAAATTTGTATTTATTTATAGGAGATAATATCGAAATGGATAAATTAATTAATTTTCCATATATAGAATTTTGGATAATCATTGCTTGCCCTAGAATCATAGATGATATTTTAGAAAGAAAAATAAATGCAATAACTATAGATTTAATTAAAAAAGATATGAAAATTCTATAAAGAGCGGACTTACAAGATTCCACAAAATAATTGTAGATAATAAAGAAAATATTAGAAATAATAAACTAGATTTAAACATATAATCGTACATAATTTTGTATTTTTTTATTTTATCATCCTCATGTTCAACTATAGATAAAATAAAAACAGATAAATAGGTTATAATTATATTAAATATTCCAACAATAATGTATAATTTTTGTGGCGTTAAAAATCCAGAAACATTAAATAAACTAAAAACATCTATTATTGCATAGTTTATATACTCATTGAAACTGTATGGATTTTCCATTTGTAATTTTATATTTTTCATAATCACTCCAAGGCTATGCAATATATATAGAGAAAGAATTGAAACTGCAATAACTACTGCTAAAATAGCTGGTCCTACAAACCTAGATATTACTTTTATTTGAGAAATAGATTCCGCAGTAAGATCTAATAATCTTCTCTTAACTTTTTCTATATATTTAAAATATTTAGCTATAAAAATCGCTGTTTTTCCACAGTTTTGCGGAGATACTGATGAACTTTCTATTAACAATTCCATAACTGCTTCCAAATATGCTGAAGGATACTTTCTTAAAGCACCTATTCTTCTATCAAAAACTGCCGTTTTAAATGGAATACCCAATTTTAGATTTTTATGTATGTCTTTCAAAAAATTTTCAATTGGTTTACCTTTAAATCTATCTTTTATTCTTATAATCGCTTCTTCTATAGGAATATTGCTCATTAAAACATTTCCTAATGTAAAAGAAAAAGATGATATGTCCTTTTCTATTTTACTTAAATCTATATCTAAATCTCTAAAAGCAAGATAGTAAATAAAATGATATGCTGCTATTCCTAATCCTATACTAAATACAAATATTCCTGCCAATATTATATTAAACAAACTATAATTAGCTAAGAAATTAAATAAAAATTGAAATATCAAATAGAGAGTAATGATTACAATTCCAATAGAGGCTACTAATGCTTTTAAATTAATTAATTCTTTTTCTTTTTCTTTCAAACTTAGATAATAATAAAAAGTTCCTTTAGAAAAGATATTGAAAAAACGATTTTCAATAAATATTTTTATAGAAACGAAAACAAAAATTGGAATAATTACATCTACTAAAACAAATAGTATAAATGGAGAAAATATTTCAGATAAAAAAACAGAAGCTAAAGGAAAAATTGTTAAAAGTAAAGTCGGAAAGGTAATTCCAAAAACCGATATAATATCTATAACTCCCTTTAATTCGCGCACATTAACTTCCATATAACTCAATAAAGAATCTAAGGATTCTTCTAATGCTTTATCAACTAATTTTTCTCTTTCCATTTGATTGGGTTCATAAATAGATGAAATCAAAAATTGCATACCTATAGAAAAAAATGGAGCTTCATCTTCCCAAGATTTTGAATATTTGTCTAAAGCTTCTGCAGCTGAAAAATATACTTTATTTATGATATCTCGTATTAAATTTAATATATCTATTTTTATTGGAGGAGATAAATATCTAATTGTAAATAAAAGCGCTTTTTCTAAATTTGGATTTTCTCTCATTTTTAGAGCTAAAAAAAGTAAAAAAGATATTAACTGTGCTCTTTTTTTATTTCTAGTAGACCTATATAAAATAAAGGGATATTCACCAATAAGATAAGATAATAAAATTGAAAAAACAATTAAAATAATTAAAATTAACATATCGAAAATTATAAAAAATATTAATAATGAAACAAACAACATTAAAATTAAAAAGAAAACTTGAAATGAATATACTTGATTATAAATTATTTTTAAACTCAAATCTTTTTTAATTAACTCAAATTTTTGAATTTTATTTTTATCATTAGTTGAAAGTTTCAAAAAATTATATACTTTTGTACATAAAAATTCATAGATCTTCAAAAATTTTCCAAAATATACTTCCTTATATAATTCAAGTTCTCTTTCTATATCAACATTAGAATAACTCTCTAAAGCCGTTCTTTCAACCATTTTTTATATTCATCAACTATATAAGCCATATCTATTTCTCCAAATTTATTTATACTTTCATCAATCAGTGAATATGTTTTTTCATTAGAAAGTACAACAAAATCGGCTTCTAAAAGATTTAGCTTTCCAGAATTTAAAGAAAAATCTACCAAAATTTTTTTAATATTTGCTAACGTTTCAATCATATTCCAAAGTCTTTCCCAAGACTTAGACAAAAATTTTGTTCTAGATGCTATAGATTTTAATACATCTGAATCTCCATTTAGAAGATCTTTAGTTATTTGTAATTCATCTTTATCCGAATCGTATACCATTAAATCTACAAATCCTTTTTCTCTTATTGGATCTTCATTCCAATGTTTTCTAACTTCTGTTAATCTTAGAACTCTCCTATACTTTTTTAATCCGGAAGGACTTTTAATTGGATTTACCATAACAATAATATCGGTTGCTTTAAATGACGTTTTAGGAGTTCCCAAATCATTAACTACTCTATCATAAACCCCATAAGGGCTTTCAGCATGAATAGTACCTAAAACTGCATTAGATAAAGCTCCAACTCTCATAGCTTCATATAAAACTTGAGCTTCTCTAGATCTAACCTCTCCCAAAACTATAGCAGAATCTCCTAATCTTAAAGATGCTCTCAATCCACTTTCTGCATCTAATTCTGAAGACTGTAATGAAAAAGGACTTTTAACTTTTAAAGATAAAACATCATATCCTAATTTTTTTAAATATACAACTGGAATTTCCAAAGTATCTTCTATAGTAATTATTCTCACTTTTCTAGGCAATTCTAATAATAAAGAAGTTAATAAAGAAGTTTTTCCACTTCCTCTAGTACCTGCGATTAAAATTGTTCTACCATTATAAACTAAAAAGGACAAAAGCGCAGCAGCTAAGGAGGAAATAGTTTTATTAAGAATAAAAAGGGGTAAGGTCCATGGTTTTTCTCTATGTCTTCTAAATACATAAGATAAACCATGAGAACTAAGCGGTTTATTTATTCCAGCTACTCTTAATCTAATGCCATCAAACTCTATCTCTGTATCAATTATGGGATTTGCCTCATCAAAAGGTCTTCCAGATAATAATCTTAGTTTTGTTGCCCAGGATTCCAATTCTCTCTTTGTAGGTATTACATTTGTAACACAAAGATCATAGTCTGCGTGTAATATAGTAATAGGAGTCATTCCAGCTGGAGGATTAACATATATATCTATTATTCTATCATCTAAAGCAATTTTTTCAATTATTCCAAAACCTATTGTATATCTAATTAATATATTTTTTAATATTTTTAATCTGTCTCTAGAGATTTCTTTATTTTTTAATAAACTTAGTAGAATATTTTCAGCTATTTTTTCATAAATATCACGAAGTTTTTCGGGATATAGATAATCTGAAGCGCTAGGTTGATATTTTATTAGTATATCTCTTGCTTGATTTAAAATAGATATTTCATCAGAAGTTAGTTTATATTCTGTAGAATATATATAATACCTATAAAAGGCCTCGTTTTTATTTTTAAAGATCACTACTTCTGTATCCTTATCCAAATTATAACTTTCTACTATTTCTGAGTCTGAATCAATTTTAAGTATCTGTTTCAAAAATACGAATTTTGGTTTTATATCAGAAACAAATAATCTTTTATATATATCTCTTTGTCCTTTATACCCTATTAAAAAATCTTTAATTATCTTATAAACTTTAGAATTCTCAAATTGTGATATAAAAAAAGATAAAAGCTCTAATAATGGCTGAGAAAAAATAGAAATTTCTCTATTTTTTTCAGATAATATTTTTATTTTTCTAAATAATCTTTTAAGATCGACATAAACTTTAATAGGGTGCTTAAGAAATTCTTTCTCAATTAAAGTAATAACTCTTTGGTATTCAAAATAAAAAGGAGTAGATTTAATAAGAAATTCATAATATTTTGGTGTTATATCTCTGAATTTTATATATAAATTTGAAAATTCTTTTAAATAATCAACAGAAAGACCGTAATATGATATTATTTCTTCTTGTTCTATTTCTATAGATGTAATTCTTGGATCCTCTATAAGTTTTGAAATTACAAAACCCATTATTTCTGGATCTTCCTCAATAGTAGCTAAATAGGGATATCTTTGAGCATCAATTTTTAGAATTCTGTCATTTCCTTCTATTTCAATAGAATAGGGTAAAGTTTCCATAATATTACTTTATTAATACTTTCAGATATAAAAAATATACTTTTGCTAGCAATTATAAAAGATTTTTATTTACTAGAATTTTTAATATCTTTTATGATAGATCCTAATATTGATAAAAAAATAAAAATTATCGAAAATCGTTTATCAATAGTTGAAAATGTTTTAAGTTCAATAAAAAATACCAATGAAAATAGAATAAATGCTATTGAAAATAAAATAAACGAGATATCTGAAGAAATAGCAAATTTAAAAAATCAAATCGCAACTATAGATTTAAAAATAAGAGCTATAATTGATCAATTGCCTCTATTTGCTCCTATGGAGAGATTAAAAGCGATAGAAAAATATATTGATATTATAGATCCATTTTCTTATTTAACTAAAAAAGAAGCTGAAAGATTAATAGAAAAAAAATTCAGAGAAATGATTAAAGAATTAAATATTATGAAAGATAAAGATATATAAATTGTTAAAAATATAATAAATTGTTATGATAGATCTGTTTAAATTCAAAAAAAAGGAAAGTAAAGACGAATCAGTAGAAAATATAGGACAATATGCTAGTTTAAATCAAAACATTCCTGTTAAAAATTTAGAATATAATCAACTTAGCCATAACTATTCTATGCAACAAAACAGACCATTTTATCCGGAAGAAGACATAAGAACTCAATTTCAAAATATTTATGAAAATGTAAGAAGACCTATCGAAACTCGCGAAATTTATAATCAACCTGAGAAAATCGATTATAGCTATGATTGGGAATCTTATATACAAGGAATAGTCGAAGATATTCTAAAAGATAAATTTTCAACCATAAATAACTTTTTTTCTGAGATAAAAGTTTGGAGAGAAAAATTAGAAATGGAAATTTCAAAAATAAACGAGAAGATAAGAGATATTGAAAATAGAATAAATGGAATGTATGAAATACTAGCTAAAAAGATAGATGAATACGATAAAGGAATAAAAGAAGCTACCGTTGAAGTAGAAGCATTACACAGATTAATAAGAACTATGGTTCCTGCTATATCTGAATCCACTAAAGAGCTAAAAGAAACAATAGAAGAAATAAAACAACTAAGAGATCAATTAAAAAAGGTATAAATTTAATAAATTAAATGGAGAAAAAATTAATTTTTTTGATATTGTCTCTATCTATCTTTTCCTTAATTATTATCTTTCCTAGATTTTATGAAAAAGAAGAAAACAAAATTATAAACTCAAGAGAAATAATTGATGCCAGAAACCTATGTATTGCATTATGTGAGTATGTTAAAAGCAATATCACCGAGGAGAGTGTTTGCTTATCTGATAAAGATACTATAACTGGCGTCTATTGGAAATACAAAGATATTTCATGTTTCGTTAGTGAAAAAGACAATCCTTGCATAGAAAAAGGAAAAATAGAAATTATTTTAGATTTAAATTGTAATTATAAAGAATACAGAGAAATAAAATAGCTAGATAATGATTATAGTAGATTCTCACGTTCATCTATATGAATTTTCAGATTCTGAAATAAAATCGATCCTAAAAAACAATAAAATCGTCTTAATTTCTGTAGCAGAAGATTTTATAACTTCATTAAAAAACATTAAATTATCTATTATTTATGAAAATGTAATTCCAGCTATAGGAATACATCCTTGGAAAGCGGGAGAAACTAAAAAAGAAGATTTAGAAGCTTTTAAAAATTTATTTAATAGAGAAAATATCAGAATTATTGGAGAAATAGGATTAGATAAAAATTTTTATCCAAATACAATAGAAAAACAAAAAGAAATCTTTGAATTTTTTTTAAATTATGCTAAAGAGTATCAAATTCCCGTCAATTTGCATTCTTCGGGAGCTTGGAAAGAAGTATTTGATTATGTCTTAAAATATGATATTAAAAAAGCATATTTTCACTGGTATACTGGACCAAAAGAACTAATGGAAGAAATAGTTAAAATTGGCTATTTTATTGGAATAAATGTTGCAGCGATTATTCAAGAAAAACAAAAAGAGATAATTAAAAATGTAAAAATTGAAAATTTATTAACAGAATCTGATGGATTGTATCGCTATAAATCTCTTATTTTACATCCAAATAAATTATTAGAACTTTATAATTACGTATCAAATTTAAAAAATATCAAAATTACAGATCTTAGTAATCAAATAAGAAATAACCTATCCAGATATATTTATTAAAATTTTAATTTAACATTATGTTAAACAGAGTTAATTCGACATTAATTTTTAAAATATTACTTTTAACGTTATATTACAGTTGTTTAATATTATGAAAAACAACAATGTTTAAAAATACCAGAAACTCTTATATATCATTATGTCCTGGATACTGCAACCTGAGACAAAAACTATAATTGATATAATCGCTAATAGCGAAAATTTCTCTGAAAGAGCAATAAGAAAACAAACTAAAATTAAAGAAAATGAAATAAGAAAACTACTCTATAAGCTTGAAGATTTAGGAATAGTAGTACCTTTAGGAACCATAACTTTAAAGGATGGAAAATACGATTTTAAGTGGAAAACAAAAATAAATGACGTTAAAAAAATATATAAAATATTAGTTGAAAATGAATTAAAAAACATAAATAAAGTTTTAGAGACTTTACCAGATAAAATATATTTTTGCACTGATTGTAGAAGTACTTATGATTTTGACACTGCTTTTGAGAATAATTTTCATTGTAAAGAATGTGGAGAATTATTAATAGAAAGAAGAAACCATAAAAAGGAGGAACTTGAAGATTTAAAAAATAAATTACTAGAATTGTTAGAAGAGACTAATAAAGTAAAGAAAATAAAGGCTAAACAATGAATTCTTGTATTTTTTGTAAAATAATTAATAAGGAAATAAAATCTTATATTTTATATGAAGATTCTTATTCTATTGCTTTTTTAGACATAAATCCCATTTCAGAAGGACATGTTTTATTTGTACCAAAAAAACACTACACAAGGTTAACAGAAATTCCCGAAAAGGAAAGAGAAAGTTTTTTTAATAGTTTTATGACTTTCTTAAGTAAATTTGAAGAAAAAATTTCAAAGAATTACAATATTATAAATAATAGCGGTAAACTTGCTCAACAAGAAATCGAACATTTACATATACATATTATACCTAGATATGGAAAAGAAGGTGTTTTTTTATGGAATACTCACAAATTAACGGAAGAAGAAGCAAACAAAATTATTAAGAAATTCTTATAATAATTCTTCCTCTTCATTTTGCTCAATAATACCATGTTCAACTATTTTAAATTTTATATATCTATTTTCAGGTAAATATCTATGTTTTTTTAATATAGCCATTCTAACACCATTTTGTAAAATTTTAAGTTCTATGAGGCATTTTGACCAGTATTTTATCAGATCTCCCCCTACTATTTCTACCTTCTCTCTATCGTTAAAAGGAGAATATACCTGATTTGTTACTAAAATTGGAACATTATATTTTCTAGCTATTTCTGAAAGAATTTGCAATTGTCTTGCTAATTCTATATTTACTTCTTTTACCTCCTGATCTCCTCTCTCCAATCTATATAACATTGATATAGAATCTATAACAATTAAACCGACTTCAAAACTTCTATCCCTTACATATTTATAAACCTGAAAAATATCTCTTTTTTGCTCTTGAAAATTAATTGGTTTAAAAAAAATTATATTTCTTAATACAAATTCAAAATTATCTTTAGCTATTTGCCTAATTCTCTCAAAAGATACTCCGCCTTCCGTATCAATAAACACAACTTTTTTCCCAATTAATACAGAATTTATCGCCGTTATAAGCGCTATATTTGTTTTACCAGAAGAAGAAGGACCATATATAGCAGTTATTATATCATCATCTAAACCACCATCTAATAATTTATCAATAGGTATTATTCCTGTAGATACTTTACTCATTTAATATATTTTGTAATAAATTTTATCTAGATTGCTCAAATAATTTTTTTCTATATCTCTTAATAAAAGATCTACGGAAGGATATTTTCTTTTTGTAATAACAGATATTCTCCCGTCCTCTTCTATAAAAAATTCTTCATTTTCATGTTTCTTAACAAATTCTTCAAAATTTTTATGGTCCCAAACATATGGACCTTTTTTTAATTCATATTCTGGTAATTCTTTTGGAAATATATAAAATATGGCAATAACTTGATTATTATTAAAAAATATTTTTTTACCTAAAATAGAAAAATTATTTTCTTTGAGCTTTTTAATTATGCTTTTTAATACTTTTAATGCTTTAGAATTTTTTATATCAATATTATTTCCTTTTCCCTCGATTTCTAGATACAATAGAGTATTTTTATAAGTTCTAGCCTTATTGATATATTCTTGTAATTTTATTTCTCCTTTTTTCAAAAAATATGATTCTAGATTATTATTTCTCCTTATATCATTCAAAAATAAGTTAGAATAATATATAAATTCTGAAAACTTTTTCGTAGATAATGCTGAAGCTGCATTTCTTTTAAAATTAGTTGGATCTATCAAGATGAGAGGAGATTTTGTTTTATCTTTTCCTAAAATTCTAATAGCTTCCTCTAAATTTTTATAATAATTTTCTATATCTATGAAAACTTTAGGTTGCCACAATATTGCACTTTTAATTAAATTATAAAAGCTCTTATAATATATAATTAGTAGTTCACAAACATAACCTGAAAAACCTCTAATATAGGACTCAGCACCGTAAAGATCTCTAGATTTCATAAAAGATTTTAGCAATCTTATTTCATCGTTTAAATTTGTACCTTTTATCTTTTTTAAAATATAATCTACATGAAAAGGAGAAAGATCTGTTACATTTTTTGCTTCTTCCACATTGTTTATTTTTAAAATTGGAACTAATTCAAAGTTAACGCCCTTATAAAATACTTTAAAATAATCTCTAGATCCATGAATTCTATTATAGTTAAATTTTCTTTTTACTAAAACATTTTCTATTAAATCTGACATATTTTGTTTTTCTTCACTAAATAAAACAAATATATCTACATCATAATCTCCAGATAACCAAGTATCTTTAGCAAAAGACCCTCCTAAAAAGATTTCTAAGCCTTCGGATTCTAAAATTTGTATAAACTCGTTTATTATTGCATATACAGTTTCTTTTTCCTCTTTTTTAGGTTTTATTTTATCTAGTATCTCTTCAAACATTTTAATAAATTGGAAATCTTAATAAAGCTGCTATTTTAAAGTTTGAAAATTGTTCACCTTCTGGATGATTTAAAGATATTATTTCGATTTCTGCATTAATTTTTTTAGCTAACTCCAAATATTCCGAAATTTTATCTTTAAACTTTTCAGATATTAATATTTTATCTACCGCACCAAATTCTATCGCTTTTTTAACATCTTCTTCGCCATAAACAACAGTATTAGTATCCTTACTTAATCTAGCAAAGAAATCTTTTACAATATTTATTTCTTTCATATACTCTGTTTTTTCTAATATTTCTTTTGCCTTTTCAACCATTTCTTTTAATCCATATTCGTTACTATAGCCTGTATCAATAACAGCCAATATTTTATCTTTAAAGTAATAAGGTATATACTCTCCTTGAACAAATTTTTCTTTTAAGGGACCTGGTCCCCCAATTAGAAAACCAACGAGATTATTTTTATATTTATCGAAATGTTCCTTCATTTTTTCTCCAATATATTTTAACCACTCATGTACTTCCTGTTCTATAATTCTTTGAAATCTTAGAGCTGATTGGCCCCCATCTCTAAATTTTCCAGGAACCCAAGAATCTTTATTTTCTAAAACTATAATTCTGCTACCCTTTAACAATCCTATAGTTGCTTCTCCTCTATCTAAAACTACTAAACCGTATATTTGTTTTGGCTCTAAGTAGTCCTTTAAGGGATCTAAAATAAATTTAGAATCACATCTATATAATCTTATTTGAAAGGGTTCCGGTGGTTCTATAGCCCATAACTGTATGTTATTCTCACCATAATCGCCGATATTTCCACAAAATATAACTAAACCGTTGTCTGGTATTTTTTTTAATCCTTTTAAATAATTAATTATCTTGGCTAACGCATCACCTACATTTTTTCTAGTATGTTTATCCTTTATATTTTGAGAAGTTGCATATTCATAGTTTAAATGCTCTAAAACTTTACCTATATCATAACCTGCGGGAATATAGTATGATATTAGTTGGGTTCCTCTTCCTTCAATTTTTTCGAGAGATTCTATTAATATTTTTAACTCTAATAATTTAGCATCCATTAATTTAAAATTAACTTAAAATATATTAAGAATTGTTTCTCTAATTAAATCAATATTTACATTTAAGCCTAATTTCTTACCTATTAAATAAATATTCTTTATATCATTATTTAGCAATTCTGAAGCTGCAGGAGAGTTTATTGGAATAGATTGAGATACATCAATAATATATATTTTGTTTTTAAAATACATTATATTAAAACTCGAAAAATCTCCATGAATTAGTTTTGCCTTATGATAGATTTTCCAATATTCTTTAATTATATCATTAAAAAGCTCTTCTTTATTTTCAATTTTCCTTAATACATCATTTAAAATTGGTGCGGGACTTTTATCACCAATAAATTCCATAACTAAAATATTTTTTTTATAGACATATGGAACTGGAACACTTACTAAACTTTTAAACATTCTTCTCAAATTTTTAAATTCTTTTTTTACCCAAGTATAAATAATTCCAACTCTAGTTCTTGGAAAAGACCTAATTCTAGGATCTGCTTGAAGATATTTTATTTGATTTCTGTAGCTAATATTTAAGACCTTATAAATTTTTATTGCTTTATTTCCAGATCTACATACAATTGCTTCTTTTCCTTCAGATATAAGCTCTAAATCTTCCGATATAAAACCATCATTTTTAAGCTCTTCTAAAACTTCCAAAGTTGTAGCATCAAATACTTTATTATAGACTTTCCAAATTTCTCTATATTTCATTTAAAATTACCAACAGAGAATTTCTCAAGCCCGCATTGTATCCTACATAGAAAAGCATCAAATAAAGAACCTCTTTTAATACTTCATCATAAATAAATTTTTTAATTACAAATATTGTTAAAAAAAGAATAGAAAACTTTAAAATAAGAAAAACTAAGATTCCGTATTCTAAAGCAAAATAATTAAGAATTAGCCGATGTAAAACATGTTTGGGAGCATAATTAAAAATATAAATACCCAAATTTCCAAAGAAACCATCTAAACTTTGAGATAGTATAGGTAACAAATAAAATTTTTCTTTTTTTTCTTTATAAAATATTAGCATTACTGCAAATAATATTGGTATTAAGAAAAAAATAAAAAAGTTTGGAATTCTTCTCACAAAAAAAATTATTGTTATTAACAATAGAATCAAATAAAAATAAAAAAGATCTTTTCTTTTATTTCCATTTAATATATTAACAGAAAAAAGAGATAATACTAATATTTGCATATAAGGTGTATAAAAAAGAAACATTTCTTTTATCCAAGAAAAATCCATTGCAACCCTAATTAGAGTAATTATAGTAAAAGATAAAGTTAGATTGATATTAAAATACTTATCTAAAAAAATTTTTTTATTTTTTATAAGAAAACCGAGAATTAAGAAAGATAAAATGTATATAGTTGAGTACAAAAGGGTATTAAAAATTGTATAACTACCCGTTTTTGTCATAAAACTAAAAAAATTTTCTATATCAACCATAATATTTTATCTTCTGAAAATTGAATTAATTAAATTCTCTAAATAATTAATTCTCATAATTAAATTATCAACTTTAGCCAACAAGGTGTCTATTTTGCTATTTAATATTTGAAGTTGATATATTAAATTTTCTTCAGTCTTATCAAAAGACCTAGATTCTCCAAAAATATCATATGGTTCTCTCTTAGGTAAGTTAGAAACATTATGTTGCTCTTCATCAAAGATCTCAGTCTTTTTATCCTTTTTATTACTTTTTATTTTCTTAAAAAAACTTATCATAAAATAAATTTTATATTTTTAAACTTATAAAACATCATACCTCTTCTTCTTCTATTTCTGTTTCTGCAAATGCTAGATAATTGACTCCTAAATCCCCCTTTCTCGGAATTAAACCCTTATTTCTCATATATTCTCTAGTAATTAAATAATAAATTAAAGCTAGAGACTTTGCTCCTCTATTGTTACATGGAACAGCATAATCTATATACTTCAAAGTATTATTTGTATCTACCAAACCAACTATAATCTTTCCAGTTTTAAAAGCATCTAATAATGCGTTCTTATCAAAAATAGGATCTGTTACAACTACCACCTCAACATCTTTAAAATTCTTTAGACTTATATTTGTCAACATTCCTGGAGGATACCTTCCCGGATAAGAAAGTATTTTTGTATATTTATTTAACATTATTAAAGGCTTTCTAGCAGTTTCTCTTCTTCCAACTACTAAAATTTCTTCTGGTTCGTATTTTGATAAAAATTTAGTTAAAATTCTTAATTTCTCATCTGTCTTGGTTATATCAATTATTGCTAATCCATCACTTCTTATTCTAGCTACATATTTTTTCATATCTTTTGTTTTTATTTTTGTTCCTATATGGACCCCCGCTTTTATGTATTCCTCAAGAGAAATAAGCCACTCCATTTTATTATTACTTATTATTTTTTGTTGAACCTTTTTTGCCTCTGCCAGTTTTTCTAGATCCAAAGTGACCATACTTAATTGGATATCCATGTTTTGGAAGTGGAGTAATGCCACCCTTGTTTCTTCTATGTTTTCCTCCAAAAGGATGATCTGCTATATTTCTAGCAACTGCCGCAGAAACTGGCCAGTATCTATGATGAGCTTTAACATAATAATATTTCGTTCCTGCTTTTGCAAATGGTTTATCATTTCTACCACCCCCTGCTACCACTCCTATTAAAGCTCTACAATTCAGACTTACTGATTTTGTTTTTCCAGAAGGTAATTTTATAATTGCTTCCTTTTCTGTTTTTTGAACTAATATTACTGAAGAACCAGAAGATCTAGCAATTTTACCTCCATCTCCTGGATTTATCTCTACCATGCACATTTGAGTACCTTCCGGTATAGATTTTAAAGGTAATACATTGCCTATTTCTATTGGAGATTCAAATCCACAATAAACTTCCTTTCCAACATATATACCTTCAACTGCAGGCAAATAAACAATAGATCCGTCTTCATATTTTACTATCATTATAGGAGCATAATGTATCTTGTCTTTAATTATATCTACTACAGTTCCCTTTAATTTTTTGTTGATCTCTATTTCATCTAAATATCTAAATCTTAATTCATATTTAGTATAATGGTCTGGAATTTTATATGCAGAAGCCCCCTTTCCCCTTCTTTGCTGAAGTAAAGTATTTCCTCCCATTTTACATTAAACCGAGCTTTGAAAGTATTTCTGTAGCCTTGTAATCTTTTTGTAATTTAACATATGCTTTCTTTTCTCCATTTGGATTTATTATGGTATTAACTTTTTCAACTTTTACTTTGAAAACTTTTTCAACTTCTTCCTTTATTTGTTTTTTATTACTATTTCTATTAACTAAAAAAGTTATCTTATTTTCTTTTTCTGCTAGTCTTATCGTTTTTTCAGTAATTAAAGCTCTAATAATTACGTTTTCCATTATAGATATAGATCTTTCAGTTCTTCTATAGCCTTTTCGCTCCATATTATAAATCTACCAGGAACTCCGCCAGGAGCTAGTTTTTCAACATCTAATCGATCTACATTAACTATTTCTAATCCATATAGTTTGTATTTCGATAAATTAGAATCTGAAGAAACAACAAGCAATAAACCTCTATGTTTTTTTATTCTTCTTCCCCTCCTTTTTCCCTTTCCAGCTCTATTTCTTCTCGAATTATAAATATAATTAAGTGCTTTTTCTAGACCAAAATTTAAAAGCATTTTTCTCAAATCTTTTACTTTATTTATTTTTTCTACATCCGATATTATAAGAGGTAAACCATATGTTTTTATTGTTCCTTCAAGATATTCGTACAACTTGCCATATCTTTTTTTAATTAATGTTTCTACAATAGTCGCAGCTATAGCTGATCTAATTGCTTTTCTTTTTTCCTTTTTATTTATTTTTACCTTCCAATCTTTTTCTGACTTTGGAGGATGAGCTCTTCTTCCTTTAACTACATTTGGAACTAATCTAGCTATCCAAGCAAAAGCATAACCCCATCTTCCAGCTACTATAGATCTGGGAACTCTAGAGATTCCAAAACCATAAGAAGTTCTATAATCTCTTCTTCTTTTACTTGTCCAAGCTGCAGATTCCATACCAGCATACTCGTATGCTCCATATGGTTGCCTGCTGTTAGACCATATAGAATAAGTCACTTTTCTTAAAAGATCTAATCTTATCTCTTCCTCAAAATGTATAGGTAGATCTAGTTCTTTAATTTTGTTCCCTTCGATATCATAAATATGAGCTTTAATAGTCATGGATATTTGATATATAAACAAAATTATTAAAATTTTAATTTAGTAAAAACATTCCTTGATAATATGCTAGAGTACCTTTCATATATAGCAAAAGACTCTTACAAACAGATACTAATATTATCGACCACTTTTGTACTCTTCTTAAGTATCATTGTATATCTCTTCCCAAACATATCTACAGATTTTTTTGCAATTTTAGTTACGATATATGTAATAACAGCAATTCAAATAATTTTAGTAAGTTATTATAAAATAAAATATTCTTTAGATAAAGATTTGCAATATTTTTTGACATATATTTATTCTATTTCTTTTACTACAACAAATATAAAGCGATTTTTTCAAATATTATCTGAATCGGAAGAGTATCCGGAAATATCAAAAGTAATAAAGAGAATAATTTATATATCCGAAAAATATAATTTTACTTTTCCAGAAGCCATAAGATATGTTTTGCCATATATCGTAAATTGTGAATTTAAAGGATTTCTGGAGAGATTATCAACAGCTCTAGAGACTGGGGAAGATCTCCCCTCTTTCTTAGAAAGAGAACATAAAAAAGCTTTAGAAAATTTTGATGTTAGATATAGAAAAGGATTAGAAAATGTTAGAATATTACAGGAAATTGGAGTTTCTATAATGTCTTCTCTAGCCTTTGTTTTTGTTATTATCTTAATATTGCCAATAATAATGCAAATAAATATATTTACTATATTTATTTATTTTATAACAACCTTCATTTCAGCAAATGCAATAATATATTTTTTATCAAGATATTTCATACCGGAAGATCAACTTTGGATACCTTACAAAGAAAAACCAGACAATTATTTAAAATTAAAGAATTTATTTGTTCTATTATTATCTATTTCAATCTTAATATTTTCAATATCTTATAGAATATTCCAAAACACTTTAATATGTTTTTCAATATCAATTTTACCTCTTATGTATATTAGCTATAAGTTTGGTTTGTTAGAAAAACAAGTCAAAAAAAAAGAAGAAAAATTTTCTAGCTTTTATAATACTATAATTAGTCTATCTGGCGTTTTTGGAACAAATCAAGTTAAAATTTTAGAAAGTGCTAAAATTCATGATTTTGGAGAACTTAATAATGATATAAACAATCTTTATAACAGAATAATCATAACCAGAAATTATAAATCTTCTTGGTATTATTTTATAATAGAAATAGGAAGTAATTTAATATCAAAAATAATAACACCTTTCTATAAAATGCTTGAACATGGTGGAGAAATAGAAGAAGCTAGTAAAAAACTCTATGATGTTTTATTAAAAGTTTTAGAACTTAGAAGCTTTAAAATACAGTTTATAGCTGGAGCAAGAGGATTTTTATATGGTGGTTTTATTGCATTTTCGGCAGTTTTGTTTGTTACTACTTTTATAACAGCTATGATGAAAACTTTATTCGAAAGTTTATCAACATTAGTATCTGCAGAGATTGGAGGAATGTTAGGAATTCCTTTATTCGAAATAAATATTGATATAAAAATTTTAGAAGAGATAATAAATTTATTAATAATATTTCAGGCATTTATGATTTCCATAACTTTAAGAAATATTGATGGTGGATCAAAATTTGGCATTTTTATAGATTTCGCATTATTAATTTGGATCGCAACAGGAATATATATAATAACTAATATGTTCTTTGGTCAAATATTACCTTCATTCATGCAAGTCCCATCTCCATAAATTTTTCTTTCTTTAGGAACATAATCTTTTACTTCTTTATTCTTTACAAAGATAGTTCCCCCGAAATCATTTCCACATTTAAGTATATAAAATCCGTCGTTTACATCTACTTTATTTATTTTCATTTCATCAGAGAGATAAAATACTTTCTTTAAATCTAACTCTAAAATTTTTTTAGCTGCTAAGGGACCAAAAATTTGAGATCCTTCAATGCTAAATCTTATTTTATTTCCTTCAATTTTCATAATATATAATCCACAATTGCTAAAAGGAATTTTATCTATAAAATTTTTTAGATCTGCGTTAGCAATAAAAATTTTTCCTTCTTTATTTGATAAAAAGATAAAATCTTCTAAATTTATATTTTCTATTCCATATTCCTTAAAAAGTTCCTTAAAAAT
>JAVYNJ010000009.1:0-23190 GCA_038735675.1 Nanopusillaceae archaeon
CAGATGTAGTAATTTTAGCTTCATTAGCTTCTAGCGCAAACAATAGAAATGGATATATTTCTAGTATTTCTAATTTGCCTTCTGGCTGTACTGCATATGTAGATGTAGATTCTTTAACATATTCTTCTGTGGTTGTAATATATTGTAGAAATTTATCTGCAGGTTCATATTCTATTACATTTAATATAGTAAGACAAGCTCCAGCAACCTATAGTTTTGCATTCGAAGTTTATGAATTTCCTATATTTTTGTTTTCAATAACACCAAATCAATCAAATATAAATTTAATTCCTGGACAATCTTCGATAATATCTTTAAGTATAAATGTAACAAACGGAAATCCTTTACCAGTTAATTTATCTTGTTCAACTTCTAATCCTAATTTGGGATGTAGTTTATCTCAAACTCAAGTAACCCCAAATGCGATAGTTAATTTACAAATAACTTCCAACTATAATTTAGCTCCAGGAACATATACTGTAATAGTTAATGGAATAGCAGAAAACAATGCTACAGCCCAAGCAGTTATCACAGTTAATGTTCCTCAAGAATCTATTTCAATTTCTGCTAATCCTTCTGTAGTTAGAGTAATGATTGGATCTTCAAATTCAACAACTATTACAGCCTCAACAAATTATGGATATAATTTACAATTGACATGTATAAATCCACCAGCAGGAATTTCTTGTTCTTTTAATCCTCAAACAATCTCTTCAGGAGGATCTTCTACTTTGATAATATCCTCAAGTAATACAACATCTCCTGGTGATACAATACTGACAATTAGAGCAACAGATGTAAACACAGGAAACTATAACGAATATAATTTAAGTTTAATTATAGATGGGTATGTATATGTAAATGTTAATAATTCATTTGGTGCGACATGGGAAGTATCTTCTTCTCTAGAATCCATTTCTGGAAGTAGTTCTGTTAACAATCAATTAATTAGAATAAATAGAGGTTCAGATACATTAAATGCTCAAATATTAAGCAATCCTTTAGGACATTCCTGTTCTATATCTCCATCTTCTACATCAGTATCTCATGGAAATTCATATACATTTACAGTTTCTTGTATTCTTTCGGAAGAGCCAGTTAATGTAACATCAATAACACCATTAACAGTCAATGCGTATCAGGGAAATATGAATATTCTATTAGGCAAATTAAATATTTCAATACTACAATCTGCTAATATAAATTTGCAATTAACCTGTAATTCACAAATACCTTGTTGGTTTAATCAATCGACATTTACGTCTTCCGGTGTGGCGGAAGTGTATGTAAATATTTCTCCAACAACATCAATAGGAAGTTATACAATTATAATTAATGCATCATATACTGGAGATTTTTACGGATATAAAACAGTAACTTATACTTTGTATGTCAACAGACCATTTGATTTTATTTTACCAAGTTCCTTAGATGTTTATATAGGAAGTTTAAATTCAACAAATATTGATGTAATAAAATATGATCCAACAATTAATTTAATTTCATTTAGTTGTACTTCTCCTAACATAAATCTGTTATGTTCTTTAAATCCAAGTTCAGTTAGTGGTAATTCTACAATCTCCTTAACAATTACAGCAAATCAAGGATTAAATGAAGGTTCTTATGTAATAAATATTACAGGCATTTCTGATACGAATGTACAAATAACAAAGAGCATAATTGTTAATGTAAGAAGTGTGAAAGTATATTTTATAGATCCAACACCACCAAACAATGCAAATTTAAATTATATCTATTTACCAATAGCATTTTATACAACAGTATCAAATGTTATTCTTGAAATAAATAATCAAAATTATACGATATTTGCTAAACCAAATTCAAATAATTTAATAGAACTCTATTATAATTATTCTAATCCAAATGGATTACCAACTTTATATAGCTTAGTTGGTAACTTTGGAGGAAGTGTAAGATTTAAATTATATGCGATAGGACCAACAATCAATTTAACCGAGGAAAGAATAGTATATGTTCCATCTTTACAATATCAAGTAAATTATATAGATCCAACACCACCAAACAATTATGTAACAAATATTTGGTTATTACAAATTAAAGGAGAAGTTATCGATAATACTTTGTCAAGAAATGATTGTTATTTGGAGTTATTAAATCCTAGTACTTCTTCTTGGGATTCTATTAAAATAGAAAAGTGCGAAGCAATAATATATAATGATAATTTGAAAATATATGGAAGGGATATAGGAAATTATTATGAAATTAAGTATAGATTAAAAATAGTTAGTTCTCAAGGTTTAACATATACTGCACCTGAAAGAACTTTATATGTAGATAAAGCAGCAAAATATGTGGAAGTTGTTTCTTCAAATATGAAGTCATCTGAAATTCAATTAAAAATTGTAAATTCTGTAGTAAGTGGAATACCTTATGTAGTATTTGCAGCAGGAAATTATAAGGTTAATTTGATAATAGATATAAATGAATCAAGTGTTACTTTATTAGGATATAATACTGTTTTAGAACCTTTATCTGTAGGATCTCCCATAATAACAGTAAAATCCGGTAACGTTGTTATAGAAGGATTTAGTACAAATTCTAAATTATTCGCATTAAGAATTGATGGCGGAAATGTTACTATAAGAAATGTAAATATAAATTCGAATTTATATGGAATACAGACAAATGAAAATGCAACAATAGCTATAGAAAATAGCAATGTTTATGGAAAAGTCGGGGGAATTTATGCATCTGCAGGAATTAGAAATTCAATAATATTTTCTTCTAGAATTTCTTCAGATGTTTGGGGAATATATTTAAAAGATGCATACAATATACAAATTAAAAATTCTGGTGTTTTAGCTAAAGTATTTGGAATAAATATAGAAGGAAATTCCTCAAATATTGTTATAGAAAATGTAAGTGTAGAAGCAAAAATATTTGGAATATATATAAAAGAGGGAGGTAATATTTATGTAAGAAATTCTATAGTAAATTCGGAAATATTTGGATTGAAAGTAGATGTAGGAAATAATTATATAGAAAATACAACAATTTATGCAAATAAAGTATTCGGAATATATATATTACAGCCAAACAATTTAAATAATATTACTATTTATGGAGGAATATTTGGAGCATATTTAACAGGAAATGGAAATAACATAAAAATATTTGGATCTAGATTAGGAATTAATTTATTTGGATCTGGAAGGATAAATGACCTTTCTTTAGATTCTGCAAGATTTAATATAGAATACGCGGGATCAAGTATAATAAAATCTTCTAATAAAGCACCAGAAGCATTATTAGGATTTGTATTTGGAGAAAATCAATTTGAATTGTTAGGAGATTTAAATGCAAGCATAACATTTATTACAAATATAACTTCTAATAGATTTAGAATTGCAAAAATTATAGGATCTAGAGGAAGTTTTATAGCAAACGATACCCTAACTTTCCAACCATCAGGTTATGGAATTTATTCTTTGTATTATTCTTAATCTTACTTTTTTAGGTAAATAACAAACTTTATATATTTAATTTTTTCTAAATTACATATTTTCGGGATATTAAATTTATATATATTAAAAGAGTTTGTTATATAATGGTAAAAACACAGTTTGGATTGACGACCTTAATTATTTTTATAGCAATGATAGTTACAGCGGCAATAGCAGCAGGGGTAATAATATATACTACACAAACACTGCAGCAAAGAGCTTTACAAGTTGGAGCACAAGCTAGAGAAAGAGTTGCAACAGGTGTAGAGGTCACTAGAGTTTTTGGTTATCAATATGATATCAATAAACAAATTTTGAGTAGAGATTTGCAAGCAATATCTGCAATAGCTCCTTTAATGAGATTAATGTCTGGATCAAAGCCAATAAGTTTTAGTAGAATTTCATATATATTAACAACTGCTAATGGAGATATAGATGCTTATCAAGTTGGAAACAAATTACCAACAGCAATATACGGAGTATTACAAGGGGGAAATTATTTAATCTACGGTTTTCTATTTAATGATGCTGTAAATGTCATAAATGTATCTTCTTCTGATGTTAGAGAGTGTAACATTATAAAAACTTATGACGGGAGATACGTAAAATCCGATTTAATTAGAGATTCGAATAATTCTGTTGTTGGCTGTTGGATAGCCTTAGATTCTACAGAAATAGATAAACCATTGAAAGATATAGAAGTATTGAAAATTCTTTCAGAATTAAAAGAAGCTGGAATAGCTTCTCCTTTTGCAATAATAGGATTGCAATTATCGCAAATATCTCCTTTTATACAAGAAGGAGATTTGTATCAAATTGTATTATATCTAGGAAAATATTTAACTTCTAGAACAAGATATACATTACAGATAATACCTCAAGATGGATATATTGTAACTATAGATGGATTTGTTCCAACAGTATTAACATCTGTAATTGAGGATGTTTGGGCTTCTGGATAGTTTCCTTTTTTAGATAAAAAATTTATTATTTTAAAGATTAGTTTAAAGATTTTATAATTATGCCGCCGTAGCTCAGCGGTAGAGCGGCGGACTTGTAATCCGCAGGTCGCGGGTTCAAATCCCGCCGGCGGCTTATAAATTAAACTTTATTTTATATCTTTGTAATAAAAAATTCTTTGATTATATTTAATAATATTAAAAAGTTATCAAAAATTTTAGTAAGAAATAAGGAAAAATAAATATTTAGATAGATATTTAAAATTTATTTTTATGTAAAAAATAATATTAGTAAGTAGTAAGCCCCCGTGGTGTAGTGGCAGCATTCGGGACTGTCGATCCCGCGGCCCGGGTTCAAATCCCGGCGGGGGCGAGTTTTTTATGTTATTTTAACTTTACGAATCTATTAATACAGTGAATAAAAAAATAAAGCAGTATTAGAATTTTTGTTAGTATTTTAATATTGACCAAGTATATATTTTTTAGCAATTTCATTGGCAAACTTTAATCTTTCAATATTTGAAAATTTTTTATAATATCCAAAAAAATTTGCAGCATTCCAAACATCTCCTGCTCCTGTTAGAATTTTTGGTTTTATTTTTTCAATTTTTATATACGTATCTGAGGGTAAAGAATATACAAAATCTGGAGAGTGAATATCTAAATTTTTTACTTTTATTTCTTTAAATAAATTTTTAGATAATTCAATATAATCTTCCCCATCGATCTTTAAAAAATTACATAAATAAGACAATTCATATTCATTTAAGCTTAAAGTCCAAATTTTGCCTTCTTTTAATATTTTAATTAAATTAGGCAAATTTTTTCTATTTACAGAAGGATCCCCAATATCTAAATATATTTTTGCATTACTATTTTCAATAATCCATTTTAACAGTTCATTGGATCTTTTATTATTGTTCCAATTACCAAAAAAAATGTATTCTGACTTTTTAATTATATCTAAATATTTTGATATTTTGGATATTTGAATTCCTCTGGAATCTGTAAACATAACTCTATCTTCTTTTTCAATAGAAACAGTAATATTATTCTTAGTAAATACGGGATAAAAATTTATTTTTAATTTTTTAAATTCTTTTTTTGCGATTATATAAGATAATTTTCCACAACATGCAATTAAATTATTTTTTAACCCTAATTTTGATAAAGCAATTGAAAAATTTGCAGCATTTCCTCCAATTTTTATTAATATTTTTGATTTTATATTTCCCGTTTTTTTATTTTCTTTTTTAGATTTAACAATAATATCTAAAAATAGATCTGGTAAACAGGTTATCATAGATTATATTTTGATTTTGAAAAAAATAAATGATGAAATATAACAAAAAACAGTTGAGGAAATATTAGATAGTATAGCACCAAAAATTCCGATTTTTGGTATTAATAAAATATCTAACAAAACAAAAGATATTAAATAAATTAAATTAATTATGGAAATTTCCCTTAAATAAGATTTTAGCCACAATAAATTGTAATATATACTCAAAGAAAGAATAGGTAACAATAAAGAAGATAATTTTAAATATAAAGAAGCTTTCAAATATTTTTCTCCGAATAACAATAAAATAATTTTGTCTGAGAAAATTATTATAATTAAAGCTAGTGAAATATAGATTAAAATTTGGATAAAAAAGAAAAACTTTATTTTTTTCTTTATTTCATCTTTAGACCATCTTAAAATTCTCGGAAGTAAGATATTATATACAGATAGAAGATTTGATAATAGGTATATAATATTTAGAGCATTAAAGTATAGAGAGATTTCTACAAGTCCCTTTAAATATGATATAAAACTATATCTGAATGAATTATAAAAAGATAAAATTATATTACTATAGTTTACTAGTATACCATATTTAAATAATTCTTTTAACTTTTTGAAATCTATTTTAAACTTAATTTTTCTAAATAATTCAGAATAATGTTTTTTTGTAAAAATTAATTCTATTAAATCTAGTATAAAGAATGCAAAAAATATTCCCAAAATTGCTCCTTTAGTTGGTGTTATAATCGAAAAGAATAAAACTAAAACTAATTTTAAGGCACCTTCTAAAATATCAAAATATTTATTAATATCAAACTTTAAATCAGAAAAAAATAGGTGAGCTAATAGAACTCTAATTGTAAAAAAGATTGATGTCAGAAGAATTGTAGGAATTAATAATATATTATTTGTATTAAAAATTGTAAAAAAGAAATCTTTAAAAATTATTAATATAAAAAAAACGATTAATGAATTTAGAAAATATAAAAATAAGGAATTTATAATATAATCGAATCTCTCTTCTTTTTTTTCAGAAAAAAATTTATAGGTTGGAATAGACAGAGAAATAACAGTTGCAAAGGATATAATTATACTGTGAAAATTTACATATCTACCGTATAATTCTATAGTTAGAACTCTAGATAAAATTATCATTAATAAAAAAGTGAAAAATTTTAATAAAATAAAACCAATTTTTTCATTTATTAGATCTTTAATTATCCGTTTTTCATATATTTTATTTATTATTTTAATTAAGTTTTTTAACAACTTTTTAAATGCCGTTAGAGTATCTAATATAAATTGTTTTTCAATAAAATAATCTAGATTTATATCAACTTCCATATTTTCCTCAATTTCTTTAAGCAATTCAGATATTTTTACATTATTTTTAAAGAAAAAAATTCTAGTTAGTATATTCAAATTTAATAGTTTTAGTATCTTTGAATTATAACCAAATCTAATAATGTCTTTTTTAAATTCTAAATTTTTTATTTTTTTTATATTAAAATTAATATTTCCTTCAATAAATAATATATCATCTTCAAGTCTCTCTCTAATTATTTCTAAAGCTTCTTCTTTCTTTATTTTCTTTTTAGAGATAATAAAGTTTATTTTTGTTTTTTCTTTTATTCTTTTTAAAATTTCAGAATCCTGAAAATTATTTATAAATATATAAACATCTTTTTTTAAGTTTTTTAAGATTGTAGCATTGTATAATATCTTTTTTAAATCCTTTCCTTCGGAATAAAATACTATTTTCATATTAAGAATGCAATGGTAGATATTATTAGCTGTAAAATACATATAGTAACTACTACTCTATTTTCCGTTGCTTTTTTAAATAGTTTTCTATTTAATCTAATTGCAAAATGTGTTATACTATATATTTTATCGTATGGTTCAGAAAGATTATTATTTTTATCTGGAATTCCAAAATTTTCTTTATAAATTCCATTTTTTAAACCCCTAAGAAATAGAAGAAGTTCTAAGAAGTATAAAGTATAAGAAATAACTCCAAACTTTTCCATATTTCCTATTATTACTAAAGATCCGTATAAAGCTCCAATTCCATAGGTAAATGTATTTCCCGGAAAAACTTTTGCAGGATATTTATTAAAAATAAGAAAAGATATTAGAGAAGAAACGATTATTATGCATATCGTAGATATATATAACAAACCAACTTGAAGTGCTTTTAATCCTAAGAATGAAAATAGTATTATACCCATTGATGTTTCTAATCCATTATAACCAGCTATCATATTGAAAGCATTAGATGCTCCAACAATTCCAATGGGTATTAATAAGAATATATAGAGTAATCCTAAATTAACAGTTCCTAAAAATGGAAAATTAATTATAGTATTTCCGGATGCAGTTATAATTAAGGGCAGAGATAAAATACCAGTTATTAAGACTTTTTTCCAATGAACTATTCCTTTTTTCCATCCTAGAAAATCATCTAAAATTCCTATAATTGTAGATAAAGATAAAACGGTTATTATTACAAATATTTGTAATAAATTATGTATAGTACCTAAGATATAGGTTTTTATTGAAATGTATAATAACAAAGAAATAATTATTGAAAAGATTACATAAAATCCTCCAGCTTCTACTACTTCTAGCTTTTCATATTTATTCATATCTTTTCCAACAAATTTCAACTCTTTTCCTATTTTAATCCATTTTTTTACTAGAAAATAAGTTAATAAAAATGAAAATAGTGCAATTAGTAACAATATAAATAATTCTATACCTCCCATATGCTTTTATATTTTTCTAAGCCATATATTTCTGAGCATTTATTAATTTCTTCTAAGTTTGTTGCCAAATATAGGCAGTATTTATATTCTGGTACATCAAAATTTTCTGGGTAATTTATTTTCCATATTTTTGCAGGCGAGACTTCTCTATATAAAAATGGAGGTACGTAACCGTATAGTAAATTTACTATGGTTGGATAGAAGTATCTAATTAATCTAAAGTATGGTTCTCCTTCATTAAAGAAGTAAAGTCTCACCCATGTATAGTTTCTAGATTTTTGAGATATGAAAAAGGCATTAGATATAGAAAGAATTCTATTTTCTTTTATTAAACTTGGAGTAACATAAAGACATCCATTATATTCTGCATTTTCAAATTCTAATAAAATTCCATCAAAATATACACAACCTAGGGATAAATTATATACTCTATCTCTATAAAAAATATACAAAGTTGCATTGATTATATTCAAAGGATTTATTTTTTCTTCAATTAAATTCTTTCTTAGTTGTTTTATTTCTATAATTGGCTCAGAAAATATAAGATCTACTTTGAATATTATACCACAATCTAAAATATTTAATTCTGGTATGCATCTTGGGATTCTTTCACCATTTATATAAATATTTTCATCTAGGAAAAAGCTTCCATAGTAAGATAATCTGTTTTCGTTAGCTAATAAGTAATAAGATCTATTATTTATATTAATTCTAATTCCCTCAAAAATAATATCTCTCTCAGAGATTAAAGAATTAAAATTATTAATCCAAGAATGTTTATCAAACATTTCATCAGATCCCAACTTAGTAAATTGATAAGATTTTCCAATATCTGTAGGATCTATATATAAATAAGAAGGTTTTAGATATTTCATATTGTAAAGTTTTTCTAAAATAATTTTTTCTTCTTCACTTAAATCAAATTCTTTTATTGTTTCGAAATCTCCGTTAAACTTATATAAAAGATTTATCCATTCATTTTTTAACTTTCTTTTTATGTTTTCAATGATTTTTAATTCTTCTTCAGTAAAATTAACTTTTTTATAAATATAATCGTAAAATATTTTGTTTTTATTAAATAACTCTAATGTTTTAAAGGTTTTATAATCATAGACAGAATGTATATATAACAATTCCAAAGATTCTAAAAAATTGTTACCAGATAGACCGTATCTACCCATTAAATGATTCCAATATGGATATGAATTATCTCCAGATAGCCAAACGGTTCTATTTGCAATAACTCTTCCATAATATCCATAATCCCACCAAAAATGAATTATCGCATCTTCTTCGGAATATCTATTTAAATACAACATAGAATTTATTATGTAATCTTCAGTTCCGCTGAAATAAATTGGAAGAAAATAGTTTGTTATATATCCAAAATTATTATAAATTCCATAAAGAATTATAAAAAGTATAGAATATTGTAAATGTTTTGTTAAATCTATTTTTTTCTCTTTTAATAAATAATTTTTAACTATAAAATAGATATAAAAAAATACTGGAATTAGTATTGGAAAAATAATTATTTTTGTTTCAGAATAGTATTTAAAGAACAAATTGAATGCTGTTATTGCTGAAATAAATAACAATATATTTATTGTTATTTCTAAAAATAAAGAGATTCCTTTTCTGTTAATTTTAAAATGATCTAGCCATCTGATAGAATTTACAAATAATAAAGATATTGAAAAACCACTAAAGAAAGCCAATCTATAAATATATTTTCCAATTATTAAACAGATTATAGAAATAGTTATAATGAGAAGATCTTCTTCAGAAATTTCTTTATTTCTAAAAATTATTATTAGCAATATAGGAATAAAAGAAATCCAGGCAATTAAAGTTGAAATTTCTAAAGATAATAAGTTATCAAGGAAAAATAAAGATAAAAATAAGAGAAGAGAAGCCGATAATGATATTCCAATATCTAATTCTTTTTTCTTATTCCATAAAAGATATGATAAACCAATAAAAGAAGCAATTAAACCTAGTACGGTATATGTTTTAAGATATTGAATTCCTGAAAATCTTTGATATTCTGCTACAGTAGTGATCATTCTGTCTGTATATGGACTTACAAGATTGATTAAATGTTTATATGCAAATGGAAAAGATAAGAAAATTCCTATAAATATCAAAATAATTTTATTCCAAAGTTTTTCTTCTATTTTAAGTATGTTTAGTTTTTTAAATTTCTCAAATATTTTTAATTTGTTAAATAAAATTTCTATAAAATATAATAAAGATACTGCAACAATTATTAGGTTATGAATCTCTAAAAATGAGTGTAAGGTAATTTTTTTGTATTCTAATAGAGAAAAATATGGTATAAAGAAATTATAGATATAAAATTCTTTATTTTCTTTTCCAAGCAAAAATCTAATAACTTCATTTGCACCAATTATAGTTGGAATTATTATCCATCCTCCCCATCCCTTTCTAGCTAAAATGGTTGAAAAAACTAAAAGAACATAAAAATATTCTTTTGAAGATTTAAAATGAGGATATAAAATTAAAGCAAATAAAAATAAATAAAATACAACAAAAGTTTGTAAATGATCGCTATTTGGAATAAAATTAATTAGATAATAAATTAAAAATATTCCAAATATTAAGATTAGAATTAGTATAATCTTTTTACTAACACTTTTTTCTTTTTCACTTTTTATGGCTAAATAGTAAAATAAAAATGAAAGCGTTATAAACGGAAGAGCTCCTAATTCCGTATCAAAAGCAATAATTCTCATAGTAAACAAAGAATTTATTGAAAATATTATTGAAGATATTAGAGCTAAAATATCGTCTTTAAATAATTTTTTGGCAAATATAAAAAAAAGAATAGAAGATATAGCAAAAAATAATGGAATGGAAAAATTAGCAGATAACCAAGTTAATTCTCTAGCTATTGGAATTATATTATATAATTTCAAGATATTTAAAAAACCAGGAAAAGTATTTAATAAAATCAAAGAAATGTATCCTAGATAAGAAACTAAATTTCTGTTATAGTATTCAGTTCCCAGTGGGTAATATCTATTAAAGTCATAATCATTTATATGCCCCTTTTCGTATAATTCAATCATATATTGATAGAATAAATAAGGATCTGGACCAACTAAATTATAATCATATAAATTATTTAATATTAAGCCTTTTGATCCAAAGGCCGTTAAGAAAATGAGAAGAATTAGTAAGATATTTTTTAAAATATTATATATTCTTTTCATTTAGATTTACTAATCATAAATATTTTAAATTTTTTATAGGATATTTAGAGAATGCCTAAAAAGGTAGTTGAAAAAGTTAGTGAAGAAGGGATTAAACAATCGGAACAAAACATAACTAAGGAAAATACAGTTAATTGGAGTATTTCTTATAGAGCAGAAGTTTTAGAAATAGTTGGAAGAACTGGAATGAGAGGAGAAGCAACGCATGTCATTGTAAAAATTTTAGATGGACCAAACTCTGGAAAAATTTTAAGAAGAAACGTAATAGGACCAGTTAGAAAAGGAGAGATAATTATGTTAAGGGAAACAGAAATTTCGGCTATGCCTATAGAGAAGAAAGATTAAAAATGATTATAGAAAAAATATGTTCATTTTGTGGAAGCAAAATAGAGCCAGGTACTGGGTTAACTTATGTACTAAATGATGGTAGAATCTTAAATTTTTGTTCTAGAAAGTGTTATAGAAATTGGGAACTAGGAAGAGATCCTAGAAAACTTAAGTGGGTTAATAAAAATAAATGACTTCTTTTTTAAAAAAATTCTTAATAATCTTTTTTATTTTTTTTATATCTGCAAGTTTCTTTTATGAAAATTTTTATAAACCCTCTTTATTTTTGAATATAACAACACCGGACGGAAAAAATTATACTCTATCTTTTAACAATTTAGATCTAATAAGGATGTCTATCTATGGAGTTATAAGAAATATAAACTTAGAAAAAGGTTTAAATAATACAGAAAAAGTAAAGTTATATTCAGAAAAACTTAATGATCTCATCATAAAAAATAAAGAATATTATAATTTTTACTATATGGAATTCCAAAAATTTTATCCAGAGAGATATTTTATTTTATGTGTAGAGGACTCTTGTAGTTATTTCTTCTTTTCTATTTCAGGTTTAATTCATTTAGAGAATGGAAATTTAAATATTGAAAAGCCCTTAATAGTTTGGATCGATGAGAATTATTTAAATAATTTTATTAAAATAATTGAGAAAGGAGACAGTAGGATTTTACTATACCTGAAGGAGGGAATTATTAAGGGATATTTTAAAGTTACAAATGTCGAAAAAGTTGTTGATAGAATAATAAAAGAATATAGATCTTAAGTTTCTGACGGGTTTATAGATTTTATTATCAATATAAATAAAATAGTTGCCATAGGTAATAATATTAGAACTGAAAATAATTGTAATGAAAATATCATTTGGCTAGAACCAGCTATACTTCCCATTAATGTGGTTAATATTATTGTAAATATTATTCCAACAACAACTAAAGTTATGTAAACTTCTAGCAAAACTTGTATAGTATTTGAGTATTCTATTAGATTTCTTTTGTATTCTTCGGCAAATTGTTTGGCTTTTCCATATAGAAATTGATCTAAGGATCCCCCTTCAAGTAAAATAGATCTTATACCTTCTAAAACTTCTTTCCAATTTCTTGAAGGGGATGACATTGCTTTATAGTGTAATGCTACTGGCAAGGAAATCCCCATCGTAGTTACTAAATCATATATTTCCTTTGAATCTTTTCCAATTTCTGAAAATTCTTTATATTTAGCTAAAAGTTCAAAGAGATTTAGAGGATTAACTCCAGAAGACGCTAATGCGGCCATATATATTGTAGCAAAATATATTGAATAATCTATTTTTCTTTTTCTCTCAGAAGCCTTTATAGAGGGTAAGGATCTAAAAAATATTACTCCTATTAAAAATCCAATAACTGAGAAGCCTATTGACATAATTAAAGGTATAAATATTAAAATATTTCTTAAAAGTATTAAAGAAAGTAATGAACCCAACATAAAACCAGCAAATGCCATAGAAAATACAGTTAATATTATATATTTTTCTGATTTTTTTACATAGGAAATTAAGTCTTCTTTTATATTCGCTTTTTTCATTTCTTCGTCAATATCCTTAAACAAGTTTAGTAGGAAATTTGTTATCATTATACTTAAATATATGATTTAAGAAAATTATAAATATAATGAAGAATATTGCTCCAGATCCAGAATTATATGAAAAATTCGTAATTTTCGGTTATAGTATTAGACAAGAAAAATTTATTTTATTACTTTCTATTTTTTTCTCTGTAATCATTTTAATATTTGGGATTTTTTTTAAACTTTATATAAATTATATTACCCTAGCAATTTTAATAATTCTAGTTTATTTTATTTCAGCATTTCCTTACATTTTTTATAAAACATTAGATAATCAGAAGAAGAACAAAATTTTAGACGAATATATATCTTTTCTTAGATCTCTTTCTGAATCTTTATCTTCAGGAATGACTTTGCAACAAGCCCTAAAAAATATAAGTGATATAGGATATTCTGAATTGGGAAAATTTATTAAAAAGTTATATGTTTGGATTTCTTGGGGAATAGATTTTAAAAAAGCTTTTGAGATGTTTAATTCTTATTTTAGAGATAATAAAGAAATAAGGAGAGCAAATGCAGTTATTTTAGAGACTTATATCGCTGGGGGAGATTTTTCAAAGACTCTAAAATCTGTAGCTGATGATATAGAAAGTATAAGAGAATTAGAAAAATTTAGAATATCTTATCTGAGACAACAGGTTTTAGTTATGTATATAGTATACGTAGTTTTTATAGGATTGCTTATAGGAATATTGCAAATTCTTAAGCCTATGATGGTTCAATTTTCAAGTAATATAGGAGGTTTTGGAGTTGGTTTTCAAACTGTTGATATCAAGATGATGAAAAATGTCCTTTCAATTGCTATAATAATGGAAGCTTTATCGATAGGAATAATAAATGGATATATAGAATCAAATAGAATTTCTTCTAGCTTTAAACACATAGCAATAACGCTCTCAATAGCTATAATTTCAATAGTTTTATTTATATTACCACCTCTTGTTAATATAGAAATAAATATTCCAGCTTTTAATACGATAAATGATCTGATTGAAATAAAAATAAAAATTTATGTAGATATGAAACCTTTGGAAAACAATTATGCAAATATAAATATAATAGGACCGGAATCAATTTATGATAGAGTATATGTCTATTTTGGTGAGGCATCATATATTTTTGTTCCTAAAATTCCAGGAACATATGAAATTACAGTATCTATAAACTATATGGGAAATAATTATAAGGAATCAAGGAAAATAACCGTATCATGAGATCTATAAGTTGGATTGAATTTTTAATAACTTTTTTTGTTTTTATAATAGCCTTTTATATGTTATTTAATAATTTAACATTCGTAATTTTTAATTCAAAGTCTCAAGCTGCAGATGTGAATTATTTTCAGAAATTTTTAATTAGTTCTTACTATTATATTCAGAAAGGAGAAATAAATATGATAAAATCTCTCTTTATTAATCTGAATACTAGTTTATCTAATTATGAAATCTTAGAGTTTTTAATTCTTCCACAGAAAAATATTAGTTGTTTTAATTGCTTATATGCATTTTATGATCTTTCAGATGAAAGCATAAATATAGTACAAAACTCTTCAATAAACATTCATTCTAGGATTGATTTAAAATTAATAGTGAATAAAATGTTTTTTAATTTTACAAATAATTCTGAAATTAGATGTTTCAATTATTTAGATTTGATGGATGAGTTAATTATATTTTGTTCTATATCTTTGTATGGAAATTCTTCAGTTAAATTTTTCCCTGCAAAAAATTATGTTTATTTTAATTTAATAGATTCTTTTTTAGATTTTTATGACGGAGAAAGATATTATAATAGTACTAAGGGTTTATCTAGAATTTATGCAAGGAAATTTTTTGAATTTTATATTAATAGGGGCAATTCAGTGGTAAGAAATATTTTTATTATTAACTAAATTAGATATTAAATGAGTTTAGATGTGATCATAATGGCTGGTGGATTTGCTAGAAGACTGAAGCCAATATCGGATTTTATGCCGAAACCTTTATTGCATATAGATGGAGTTCCGCTTATAAATTATGTTTTAAGGCCCGTATTAGAATTAGAATATAAAAAAATAATTATTTCTACTAATGAAAAATTTGAAAATTCTTTTAGATATTGGATGAACACTCAAAAAGAATTATATAAGAATAATCTGCCTATATTTCTTTCTGTAGAGCATTCAAAGTCAGAAGAAGAAAAATTGGGGGCTGTGGGTGGTTTATGGTATACAATACGTTTATATAATTTAGATATTGGTAAAAATGATCTTTTAGTGATTTTAGGAGATAATTTATTTGATTTTGATTTAAAGGAGTTTGTTAGTAATGGTAAGAGATATCAAAAAGTAACAATAGGAACATATAATATTGGTGATAAAGAAAATGCAAAGAAATATGGAGTTGTATCTTTAGATAAAAATAAAAAAGTAATAGAATTTGTTGAAAAACCGGAAGATCCAAAATCTACAATTATTTCTGTAGGTATCTATTATTTTCCAAATGAAAAAATAAATAAAATTGGAGATTTTATAGATAAAAATAAAGATAAAGATGCAATAGGAAGATTAATTGAGTGGCTAGTAAAAAATGATGAAGTTTATTCTTATATGTTTTTTGGCAATTGGTTCGATATTGGAACACCGGAATCTTATATTGCAGCTAACGAATGGGCTAGATCAAAAAATCTTGGAAGAAGATGGCTTTGGCCATAATTTTTAAAAATAATATATTATTTTCATAATTATGGGCCCGTAGCTCAGCTTGGTAGAGCGACGGGCTTTTAACCCGTAGGTCCGGGGTTCAAATCCCCGCGGGCCCGCTTAATTAAATAAAAAGGCTTTTAGTAGAATAAATATCAAAATTAAAAAGAAAATTATAGTAAAAGCAATATTTAAAAGTTTTACAAAATTTCTGTTATTATCTTTAATTAATCTTTTGTATGATCGCAAATAAAGCAGTAAAATTATAAAGTAGGCTATTGTAAAAGTTGATAAAAATAGATTTTGGAAATCTCTGTATAAATAAAATGCCGTTATCAAAGATAAAAGAGGATATATCGTATAATATAATATTTTTCTTACAATGTCAAATTCATTATAATATTTATGAAAATAATAAAAAGCACTGTAAATTATTGAAATATAAACAAAAAATAAAATAATAGTGGAATTTAGAATAAAAGAATTATATACGAAATAATATGTAGCATATAATTTGAAAAAAGATAGAAATATTAAAGAAAATTCCCTTAAATTTCTATTATGAAAGAAACTTCTGAAAATACCAATAGAAATATTTATTAAAGTTAAAATAACTCCAATAATATCCTTTAGTAAAGATAAAATAGTTAGAGAAATTATAGAATGAATTATCCCAAAAGCTAATAGTTCATTTTTACTTAAAATAAGTTTATTAGGATGTATAATTTTTCTTTTAAGATCTCTTTCCCTATCAATATAATCATTAAAAAAGTAAATTGACATATATCCCAAATAAAAGATAAAGATCTTTTGAATAGAATGAAGAAAATTAATTTTCGATTCTAGATAAATATAAAGAACAATAGTATAGTATAGTAGCATTTTTGTAAAGTTTCCGAATAAGTATTTTATATAAGTATAAGTTATTTTTTTGAATTTTTCATTCATTTTCTATAAATTCTTAGAATAAACTTTTTTAAACTTCGTTAATTTTATCATTAAGACTTATAATAATACTTATTAATTTTTGAATTTAAGTAAAAATGTTTCTTACAATTTAAAAAATGTAGTATTCAGGGATATAGCCATCCCTCTCTTAATCTTGGAAATGGTAAGGTGTCTCTAATATGTTCTAATTTACATATCCACATAGTAAATCTTTCTAATCCTAATCCCCATCCAGCATGTGGAATAGATCCATATTTCCTTAAATCTAAATACCAATCATATGAATTTATTTCAATATCTCCAATTTTAACTTTTAATTTATCTAAATTCCATTCTTTTATCTTTCTTTCAAGTATATCATATCTCCATTCTCTTTCAGACCCTCCAATAATCTCTCCATATCCTTCTGGTGCTAATAAATCAAAATTTTTTACAGTACCATCTCCTATATCACACATATAAAATGCCTTTATTTCTCTAGGATAATACATTAAAAATATTGGAACTTTATATTCTTGAGTTAATATTTTTTCTTCATCTGCACCTAGATCGTCTCCATATTTTACATTTAATCCTTTGTCTTGTAATATTTTTATAGCATCTTTATATTTCATTTTAATCCATTTTTCTTCAACAAAATTCTTTAAATCTTCTATTTTTCTTCCAGTAAACTTTTCTAATAGCTCAAAGTCATCTTTTCTTTCCTTTATTGTGTTTTCTATAGAATATTTTAAAGATTCTTCAGTAACTTTTATTAAATCATCTAAATCATACCATGCGGCTTCTATTTCAAAATGCCAATATTCATGTAAGTGTCTTCTAGTTCTAGATTTTTCAGCTCTAAATGATGGGGTTAAAGAAAATACTTTTTCTAAAGAATATATTAAAGCTTCTAAATATAGTTGTGCGGATTGTGATAAATATGCTTTATCTCCAAAATAGTTTACTTCAAATAATGTTGTTGTTTCTTCACATGCATTTCCTACTAAAATTGGAGGATGTACTTCATACCATCCATCATTTATGTACCATTCTCTTAAATATTTTAATAAAGAATGTTTTATTTTTAAAACAGAAGTAAACCATCTTGTTCTTATCCATAAGTGTCTAAACCTTTGAATAGTTTCTATACTTTCATCTCCTTTTAATGGAAATGGTTCTCCTGAATTTATTATTTCTATCTTTTTTGCTTCAATTTCATATCCTGTTGGTGCTCTTTCATCTTTTCTTAAAATTCCAAATATTTTTATAGATCCTTCTATTTGCATATTCAAAGCTTTTTTCCAATCATCCTCACTAACAGAATCTTTTTTAACAACTACCTGAATAATATTTGTAGAATCTCTAATAACAAAAAATATTTTATCTTTCATATCTCTCATTCTATATATCCATCCTATTACTTCTACTTCTTTTCCAACAAATTCATCCTTTAAAATATCTTTTATAAAAAGATTTTTCATCATATTTTTTATATTTTATAATTCAAATATTTTGCCTATTATTCTTGGAAATGGTTGAACTTCATATATTGTTTTTCTTCTAGTAACCCATCTAACAAATCTTTCAATACCAATTCCAGCACCAGCTGAAGGCTTTAATAATCCTTCTTTAGCTAAATCTAATAGTAATCTATAATTTTCAGGATTTAATCCTGATCTTTCCATCTTTTTTAAAATTTTTTCATATTCATATTCTCTTTCTCCACCAGATAAAACCTCTCCATATCCTTCTGGCAATATTAAATCATAGTTTATCCATTTTCCATCTATCTCTAGATCATAAAATTGCCTAGGAATGTTAGTTACCCAAACAGGATCTTTAATTTCTATAGAAATTTTTTCTTCCCAATTTTTTCCAAAATCTTTTTCTAAGTCTTCTCTATCATAAATCTTGAAGGGTTTTTTAGGTATTCTAATTTCTGTATCTAATAATTCTTTAACATCTTTTTTTACATATTTTAAAGTTTCAATTAGCATCTCTTCAACTAATTTAAATACATCTTTATATTTTCCATATGCTATTTCAAAATCTAATTGTGTAAATTCATAAGAATGTCTATTTGTTTTTAGTTTTTCTAAAACTTCTAATCTTATACATGGTGACAAGAAAAATATTTTTTCATAACCCGAAGATACTAAAATTCTCTTATGTATTATTAAACTTCTTGTTAATGTTGCCTTTTCTCCATATATTGTAACTTCTAAAAATTCTGGTATATCATTTTCATTTATATTGCTTCTTAATGGATCTGTAAGCTTAGAAGTTATTATTGGCAATAGCCAATAAAAGCCTTTTTTAACTAATATTCTAGTAAACTTTTCTAAAACCTTAGTGCCGATATATAAAACTGCTTTTGTCTCTCCACTATCTAAATGTTTTATTAAAAAATCTTTATATGTTCCGACAAGTTTGGAATTCCATAAAAAGTAATTAAAGAGAATTAATTTTTTAAAATTTATATCAGTTTTTAATGTATTTTCTATAAATGAATATAAGATCTCCTATCATTACTGTACTAGGTCATGTTGATTCTGGAAAAACATCTTTATTAGATTCTATTAGACAAACTTCTTTAGTTGAAAAAGAAGCAGGAGGAATTACTCAACATATTGGAGCAACGGAAATTCCTATAAAAATAGTTGAAGAAATTTCAAAACCACTGTTAAATGTTTATAAATTTAAATTAACCATTCCTTCTTTGTTATTTATTGATACTCCAGGACATGAAGCTTTTAGTAATTTAAGAAAAAGAGGAGGATCTATTGCAGATTTTGCAATAATTGTTGTAGATATAATTGAAGGAATACAAAAGCAAACAATAGAATCAATTGAAATATGTAAACAATTTAAAGTACCATTTCTGATTGCCTTAAATAAAATTGATAGAATTGATGGATGGAAACCTCAAAATACATATTTATTTTCAGAATCTATAAAGGTTCAAAGTAATAAAGTTGTTGAAGAATTTGAAAAAAAATTATATGATGTAGTTTATAAATTATATGAATTAGGATTTGATTCTGAGAGATTCGATAGAATAAAAGATTTTAGAAAACAAGTTTGTATAGTTCCAGTATCTGCAAAAACAAAGGAAGGTTTAGGAGAGCTTTTATTAATAATTTCTGGTTTAGTTCAAAGATTTTTAGAAGAAAAATTAAAAATAAACGTTGAAGGTCCTGGAAAGGGCGTAATATTGGAAAGAAAAGAAGAAAAAGGTTTAGGAAATATAATTGATGTAATTTTATATGATGGAAAAATAAAAAAAGGAGATTTAATTGCTTTTTTAACAAAAGATGGCGTAAAAATAACAAGAATTAAAGGTATTTATAAATGTCAGCCTTTAAAAGATATTAGGTTTAAAACTAAATTTTTTGAAGTTAATGAAGCTATTGCTGCATCTGGAATTAGAATTTCTGCAGAAAATTTGGAGGAAGCAATTCCAGGATCACATATATATGTTTTAGAATCTGAAAATGATATTGAAAAAATTAAAAAAGAAATCACTGAAGAGATTTCAGAAATTATTTTTATGTCAGATAAAGTTGGTGTTATAGCTAAAGCAGATACCTTAGGAACATTGGAAGTTTTAACAAAATTATTAAAAGATAAGGGAATTCCTATTTCAAAATCAGACATAGGAAATATAACAAAAGAAGATATTGTTTTTGCTTTATCAATTAAAGAAAAAAATCCAGAATACGGGATAATTGTTGGATTTAATATTGGAATTGATAAAAATGCTGAAGATCTTCTAAAGAGTTATAATATTAAAATAATTCTAAATAATGTTATCTATAGATTAATAGAGGATATAGAGAGTTATATTTCTAGTTTAAGAAAAGTCAAGATCCCTCAAGATTTACCGCCATTGGCAAAAATACAAATATTACCTAAATGTATCTTTAGAAGAAGTAATCCTGCAATAGTCGGAGTAGAAATATTATCTGGAGAAATAAGAAAAGATATGTATTTAATTAATGAAAATGGAAAGATTATTGGGAGAATTTTATCTATTCAAGAAGAAAAGAAAAATTTAGAATTTGCTAGGAAAGGAGATAAAGTTGCAATATCGATAGATGAAGCTGTAGTTGGTAGAAATATTGAAGAAGGAAATATATTATATACATTTTTATTGGAGGACCAATTTAGAAAATATAAAGAATATAAAGACTATTTAAGTGAAGAACAAAAGGAAATATTGAGAGATATAGCTAGCATAATGAGAAAAGCAAATCCTCTATGGGGAGTATAAATTTTTTAAATGCTTTTAGATTTAAATTATAATGGCTAAAAAGGGTAAGGAAAATGTTTTCAAAATAGTAATATCTGATCCTAAAAGTGGAAAAGCCATTCAAATAGATTATAATGGAGAATTCTTTATTGGTAAAAAGATTGGAGATGTTTTTTCAGGGGATGTGATTGGTTTAAATGGATATGAATTAAAAATTACTGGTGGATCTGGATTTGAGGGTGCTCCAATGGTGGATTTTATAGAAGGACAGGTTAAAAAATATGTTTGGTGGAAAGAAAAGAAAATAAGATATAAAAAATTAGTTAGAGGTAATGTAATTTCTCCAGAAATAGTTCAAGTAAATACTGCTATAGTAAAGTATGGAGAAAAACCATTTGAAGATTTATATAAAGAATTTTCTTCTAAGAAACAACAGACTTCATCTTAAGATTTTTTGAAATAATTGATTCTATTTCTTTTATACTCGGATATAATCTTTTATATATTTCTTCTAATTTTTGATCTGTGATATAGTGTGTTATATAGAAAGAATCTAGTCCTTCTTTTCTTCTTTTTTCAATTTCAGCATGAATCATTAAATATGTAAAAATAAGAGGTAATTTTATTTCTTGATTAGATAATAAAATAGATCTGTATATTCCAGAAATTATTTTTAATAGAGAAATGTCTGGAACAATTACTTTAAATTTTTTATAATCTTCCAATAAATTTAAAGTGTATAAAGCTTGTAAGGGTGCTCTTCCAAGAACATTTGTATAATATATTTCTCCTTTATATTTTACTTTTCTCATTCTTTGTATTCTGTCCAATTTACTATCTGAATATATTTTAAAATTACCTATATCTTGATATCCTTCAACATATACTTCTGTTAATTCTTTTTTTGGATAAGAATAAAGATTTATTTCAAATTCATTTATAAATTTTCCACCTTTTTTCGGAGGTACTTTTTCATATGGATTATTTTTATTTAATACCAATATAAAATATGCTTCTGGAATTTTAATTAATGGAATTTCATAAGCTTCTTTATTTCCATTTCCCTCAAATATAATTACAAAAGAATATGGATACTTATTATAATTATTTTTTCCATTTATTTTATCAATTAAAATATCTAAAGACTCTGTAAAATTAGAAAAAGATGGTTTTTTATTTATTTTAATTTTTTCTCTCTCTAATTTTGATATTAAGACTATAGGATTATATGTAAATTTTCTGTTATCTTTCCTACCACTGCAAATAATGTTATAATCCTCTTCAGGAATTCTATTTTTAAGATTTTGAACAAAGCTTCTTTCAACCTTTTCAATATATTTTTTATTTAAATAACCCTGTCTTTCCAAAATATTTAAATAAAGGTTTATTTCCTTTGAATTGATATATTTATGGATTAATTCTTCTAAACTCTTTCTAGCATTCTCAAAAGTATTATAGTATGACATATTTACTAATTGGTTGTAAATATTATAATATTTTTGGTAATAAAAATTTTTATTTAGGAAGAAGTTCTAAATATATTATGCATAAAAAATCTATATCTCCTTTAATTGCAACTTTTATTCTAATTACTTTAACTGTTGCTATTGGAGCTATGGTTGTTGCTTGGGGAAGACAATATGTT
>JAVYNJ010000010.1:0-20287 GCA_038735675.1 Nanopusillaceae archaeon
TCATTATAGCCTTTTATTAACGTTATTCTAGCAACTCTTCTAGTTTTTAATTTTGATGCTATTTCTAGAGATTTTAAAAATCTTTCCCAATAATCTGGATATAAAGGCACTGATATTTCCTTATAACTTTCTTTAGTAGGACCTGTAAAAGAAATGTATAACTGGGTTGGTAAACTATTCTTATTTTTCATTTCTTCTAAACCTTCAGGAACTTGACCAGAAGTTACTACAAATATAGATTTTACCCATTTCCAATTTTTCTTAATATACTCTATACTTTCTGGTACGAAAGGATATAATAGCGGCTCTCCAGATAAAGAAAAAGTTACATGTGTTGGTTTATCAATTATTTGATTTAGTAATTCTTTATTTGCTTTAGGATTTCCATAAAATCCAATTAATAACTTTTTTCTTAGTTCCCTTAATTTTTCTAGGGTTTCTTCCGGAGAATCTACCAGATTTTTTGGTAATATATTTATATATGGTTCAAAATCTGAATTTGTTCTCCAGCAATATATACATCTATTCGGACACCAAACTACAGATTGAGTAATTTGCATACATCCTGCTGTAGAAACGCCATAAAACTTATTTTTATAGCAATTTCTTCCATTAATTATTGATTCTTTAGTCCAATGACATATTTCAATTGCAGAATGGTTGTAAATTCCGTATCCAGCTTTTTTTAATTGATCTTCATATTCCTTGTTGTGAATTGTCCATTTTTGCATAAATTATTTTACTTAAGAAAATTTATATATCAGTGAACTCGGCAATCATCATTGTTCAGATGAGAAAGCCATCATCACATTTCCTAAATAATCATAAATTTTCAAATTTAAAATCCTAATATCATTACCAAAAGAAGATTCTGCAATTTCCTTTATAATAAGGTTATCTAGTTTTTCATTAGAACACCAAGCAACATCTATATCTAAAATTATTTCCGAATCATTACTATAACTGCTAATTACAATATGTGAAGAAGAAAGAATGGAAATATATGTAAAATCTTTAAAATCTTTATTTTTAGATGGAAAGAAAAATATGTAATCATATAAGATTTCGCTTTTTAATTTTTTTGATAACTTCTTAGCAAAATCCTTTATTTTTTCTATTTCTAAATATTTATTTAGTTTTATTAGCATAAAAGCTCTTTGAACATTTTTATAATCAATGTATTTATATCCCGCCATTTATATTATATTTTTTAACATCTCTTAAAAATATTTTTTGCTTAAAAATATCGTTTTCTGTTAAAAAAAATAAAATTTTTTTGTTTTTTTATTCTATTTTTACTAAAAAACGTTTAAAACAGAATTTTTATAACTCTTTTAATAAAAAATAATATTATAGCCCCGTCGTCTAGTGGCCTAGGATTCGGGGCTCTGGTCCCCGAGACCGGGGTTCAAATCCCCGCGGGGCTAGTAAAAAATTTTTTTATTTTTTTAAATAAAATCTTATATGAAAAATAAATTAATCTTAATTATATTTTTGCTATTTCTGATTTTTATTTCAATATTTTTAATATTTTATCAAGATTATCAAAAATTAAAAAAAGAATTAATCATCCTAACTTCTGAGAAAGAGGAATTAATTAAAAATTTGGATAATTTAAAGAAAGAATATTCTATTTTGAATGAAAGTTATAATATTTTAAATTATGAGAAGGAAAAACTAAATAAAAGCTTAGAAGAGTTAAAGAAAGAATATTTTATTCTAAATAAAAATTATTCCGATTTGCTTAATAGTCATCAAACACTAGAAAGAAAATATAACGAATTAAGTATTAATTATTCCTTAGTTTCGGATCAATATATGAATTATTTAGAATACAAAAGTAGATTGCAAAATTATGTTTTTTATAATTTAAATTATGATTTTTCTAGAGAACCCTTTATTAGTACTATTGAAAATTATTGTATTTCGGGAAGAACGCTAAATTATCCTTGTTTGATTAGTATATTAAAAAACAAGTTTGGATTTTCATATAGAGAATTAGAAATATTTTATGATAGAGTTGATATAGAAGAATTTATAAGAAGTAAATCGGGTGATTGTAAATCTTGGTCTTTTTTTTCCGTTGCAATAATAAACTATTTTTACAGAATAGGAAAAATAGATAGTATAATTCTTTATCAACCATATCGTGGAGAGAGATTTATACTTTACTATGACGGACCCGTTTACTATTACTATCCGGATGCAAAAGATTTTATGATTGATCTTAGAAAAAGACAATATTTGTATGTTTTTTGTTATTATAATTTATTAGGATCTTCCGGACATTGCATTTCCGGAGTTTCTAATGTTATTATCAATCCTGAAAATCTTGAAACATCTGAAGTACTTTTATTTGAATCACAAGATGGAAGATATTTAGGAACTTTAAAAGAATTTTTAGTAAAAAATAGAGAAGTTTTCTTATCCTATATTTTTCTACAGAGCGGACATTTCTATTTTAGACCGCTTGATTTACTACAATGGGGGGAAGATGTATGGGTCTGGATATAAGAATAAAAAAATATTATAAAAATTTATGGCACTTTTCAATATCTCCTCTGTTGCAATTATTGGTGCTTCTCCAAAAGAAGGAAAAGTTGGAAATATTATTTTAAAAAATTTTTTAGAGGACTTTAAAGGAAAAATATATCCTGTAAATCCAAATTACAATGAAATTTATGGTTTAAAGTGTTATCCATCAATATTAGATATAGAAGATACGATAGATTTGGTGATAATTTCAGTCCCAGCTGATAAAGTTCCAAAAATTGTTGAAGAAGCCGGAAAAAAGAAAGTAAAATTGGGAATTATTATTTCTGCAGGATTTTCTGAAATAGGCGAAGAAGGCAAAAAAATGGAAGAAGAAATATTGAAATACTCCGATATGTATGGAATTAGAATAATTGGACCGAATTGTATGGGAATTTATGATCCTTATAATGGTATAGATACATTTTTTGTTGATAGAAATAGATTAAAAAGACCAGGAAAAGGAAAAATATCATTATTATCGCAATCGGGGGCTATAGCTTTGGCATTTTTAGAATATGCAAGTTCAAAAAATATAGGAGTTTCAAAAATAATATCTTACGGTAATAAAATAGATATAGATGAAATAGATATTCTAAAAGAATTGAAAGATGATGAAAATACGAAATACATTTTTATTTATATGGAAGGACTAAGAAAAAATAGAGGTAAAGACTTTATAGAAATTATAAAAAATTACGAAAAGCCAATAGTAATATTAAAAGCGGGGAAAACAAATAGGGGAAATTTAGCTGCAATATCGCATACTGCATCTATGGTAGGAAATTATGATGTATATAGAAATGTTTTTAGGAGATTTAATATTATAGAGGCTAAAGATTTTCATGAGTTTATGATATATTTAAAGACTGCAGCTTACTTATAAAAAATGGTCATATATATCTATACTAACGGCGGTGGGATGGGTGTTTTAACTGCTGATTATTTAGAATCTTTTAATATTAATTTAGAGGAAACTCCAGATGACATTAAAATAAAATTAAAAGAAAAGCTACCATATTTCGCATCCTTGAGAAATCCTATAGATACTACTGCTAATGCTACCGAAGATCAGTATATAGACGGACTAAAAATAATCTTAGAAGACTTAAGAACAGAGGCAATCTTAGCGATATTATTACCGCAGTTACCACATTATACCGAAAATATTGTTGAAAAAATAGTGCAAATAAGCAAAAATAAAAATACTCCAATATTTTTTGTAATTTATGGTGGAGATTATTCTTTGAAAATAAAGGAAAAATTAGAAAAATATTTTTTAGTTTTTGATACACCCGAGGAAGCTTCTAAGGCTCTGTTATTTTATTTAAAAGTGAAAAATAAATATCCTTACTAGGTAGTAAATATTAAAAAATTTATAAACAAAAAACTTATATGGGGTTAAGTTTAGAAAATGATTTTAACTATGTAATTTTGTTTGATAAAGGAAATTTAGATATAGAAATGAAATATCTATCATTTCAAAATTTGGATGAGATATTAGAGAATTTTTCTGATTTTTTAGTGAGATTAGAATATCAACCAGTTATCGGAGAGATATATACTGATATATTTTTGCCTTTTAAATTGGAAAACAAGAATAATGGATTGGAAGAAATCATTTTCTCTGTTGAAAGGGGATATTTTGTCTTTAAAAAAGTTGGAGATCCTTCAGACAATGTTGTAGTGCGTGGAAAAACTTTTTATAATATTCCAATGTTTTTAGAAAAAATAAAAGATAATTCTTATACTTTAAGATTTTTTTTAGATGAAGAAGCGATAGCGCACTACATTTTTCATAAGAAGGTAGAAATATTTGATATTTTGAGATTTCCAATAACTACAATATCTATAGATTATTTTTATAAATCAGATTTGAAATCAACAAAAATTGAAAATATTTATTTTTATCCCACAATAATTGAGGTCAAAAATCAGGAAGATTTCTTAAATATTTTATCTAAGGCAATTAACGAGAGCTATAAAAATCCTTCTTATATAATTTAAATAGTTTGATTTCAAATTTTATGTTAATATTTACTATTAAATTACATTATCTAAAGATTTTTCTTGTTCTTCAATAGATTTTTTCATATTATTTATTTCCTCTTGTGATATATCTTCTATTTTTACGTAATTTCCATGCATCTTGATGTATTTATTCCAATGTATATATATGCCATCTTCTAGTATATCCATTGGATGTCTTAACATGCTATGTTTAGTATCTCTCATCTTCCAAACTATAATAGATCTATACAATTTTCCGTCGATTTCATCCAAATCTAATCTAATTATACCATCTACAGCATGTTCTACGCCAGGACCTCCAAAACCTCTTTCTCCTACGGAAACTTGAGATATAAAGATTGCTGTACAATTCATTCCAGATATAACCCTCTTTAATAGCATTACAGTTCCTCTTGCAGTTGCAGGCTTTGTCAAATATAAGGTTGATATGGAATCTATTACTATTCTTTTTGCATTTATTTCTTTAATTGCTTGTTTTAATAAATCTGATAATTCAAAAACATCATCTATCTGCTTTAAAATATATTTTTCTCGTTGTATTGCTGTTCCAAGACCCCCAGTAAAAGCATCTATTATTGCAAATTTCCCATCTTTTTCAAATTGCGTAATATCCCATCCAAAGTTTTTGAAGCTTTTTCTAATAGCTATTGGATGTTCTTCTAATGCAACAAAAATGCCATTTTCTCCTCTAATTAGGCCATTATATAGAAATTGTTTACCTAAAATAGACTTTCCTGTTCCCGGACCACCAGATAGCAGAACAATGCTTCTTTCTGGAATTCCACCGAATAAGATTTCATCAAATCCAGGAATATACGTTTTTATTTTTTTTATTATCATATAATATTATTATTTTGAAATTTTTAATCTTTTTTTGATATTAAATTATTTGTTATCGATTTTAAATATTCTCTAGCACTTTTTGAATCTTCAAAGCATTTTATTATAGAATTTCCATATTTTTTAGATAGTATGATAAATGTCTTATTGCAAAATTTACATCTAATAGATCTTTCCAATGTTTTTTTACTTCTGATTTCTTTTATAAATATTTTTTTACATATTGGACATTTTATGATACAAAACATTTTAACATGTTTTATTTAACTCATCTAATTTATAGTAATCCTTTTCAAAATTTTCTAAAGAATATTTACAATCTCTTTTTAGAATATTTAAGCTGTTATAATCTTTTTTAAAAGGGAATATTATAATGTTTCTGCTACAAATGCACTTACAAAGAGAACCAGTTTCAATTTCTTCTATAAAAATATTTCTATTTATTTTATAAATTTTAAAATCAGTTCCACAACAATTTGTAATTAATCTTAAAAATAAAGTTGAATTACTGAGGTATACATATTCTTCTAAATTATTCTCATCACATTTTAAGATTATGTAGGTAAAATAATTATTTTTTTGGTTTTCAAGTAAAAAAATTAAATAGCTTATGAAAATAATAAATAAAACTATTAAAAAAACCATGAAATTATTGTTTTTTACAATTTTTTTTACTTCTTTTTTGTTGACCATTAAATTACACTTATTTTTAAACTTTTTATAATATTGATCACTTATGATGTGGAAATGTGAAGTTTGTGGTTTTGTATACAAAGGAGAAAATCTTCCAGAAAAATGTCCAAAATGTGGAGCTCCAAAAGAAAAGTTTAGAAAACTAAATGAAGAAGAAGAAAAATTAATTGAGAGATCTCAACTAACAAATAATTTACATATACAAGCTTTATTATTATTAGAAGATCTATTAGATATTGCTGATGCTGGAATAGAAGATAATTTGGATCCTGGATGTTATAAAATATTTCAAGAGGAGAAGAATTTTGCTATTGAAATGATACAAAAAATAAAGGCAGAATTGGAAGCTCATATGAAAAAAGGAAAGTTTGGATGAATTAATTAAAAAAATAGAAGAAAGTATAGAATTTTATAATTTTACTAGAGGTTCTGAATCTCAGGCGAAGATAATAAAATTGGATATGACCAAAAAGGAAATTTATATAGAATTTAAAGGAAGCTTTTGTCATACATGTGGTGTTAAAGACTGGATTGAAGATATGAAGTATATTTTTATTAAAAATGGAATTAAATCAGAATTACTTGATATTGAAGAAAAATCCGAGAACATTTTAATTGGAAAATTTAAAATTTTTGTTTAATTAAAAATTTACTTAATTAGTAATTTTTTTCTAATCATAATTGATCTAATTATTGTTAAGAAAATAATTCCGAAGTTTATAGTATATTTTATAATTTCCGAATAGAACTCAGATAATGATAAATAAATGGAAATATTTGGCCAAAGAAAATGAACTAAAAGAATCAATATTATCATGAAAATAAGTGTTTTTATAATATATTTTATTATTTTTAGCGCAGTAAAAACAATTAAAAAAATCAGCAAGATAAATAAAAAAATTTCCATTTCCATTAATTTTATTAGATTTTTGTTTTTAAAGATTTTTTTAATTTTTTATATTTATTAACGTTTAAATTACATTATTTATATATGATATCTGATTATTTGAAATGGCATATAATTCAAAAAGAAAAAAATTCGAATATGGAAGCTTATTACATACATTGCATTATCGATTATTACAAAGATACTTTAAAGGAAAATTATAAATTAGTTCTAGATATTCCATGTGGTAATGGAAGATTAATTCCATATTTAAGATCTTTCGGATATGATGTTTATGGTGTTGATATCTCTGAAGAATTAATAAATGAATGTAAAAAGAAGTATCCCGATTTATCGAATAATTTTTTTATTGGTGATATGAGAAATTTTTATTTTTCAAAAAAATTTGATGTTTTGCTGAATTGGTATTCTTCTTTTGGATATTTTGATGAGAAAGATAATCTAAAAACTATGAAAAATTTTAATAAGTTGTTAAGAACTGGAGGTATTTTAATATTAGAGGATGTAAATCCAGAAAAGGTGGAAAATCAAAATTTATTTTTTGATTATGGAGAAATAGTGGAGTTTTGTGAAATAAAAGTTGATAAAAATCATAGAATATTTTTTGAAAAATATTTTAGGAAAGATGGAAAGAATCTAATATTTTTAGAAGATTTTGTGATAAGAGTAAGACTATATACTTACGAAGAATATAATAAATTGTTTGAATTGTGCGGATTTAAGTTATTGAAGGCTTATGAATACTTGAGTTTTAGAGAATATAGATCTGATAGTAGTAGGATAGTTTATGTTGCTCTAAAAGTTGCCGAGACAATGTAAACTTTTTTTATCATCAAAGATTTTCAATTTAGATTAGCGAAATACATATTTTGAAAATATTTTTTAAGTTAGGGAAATATATATTTCTAAAAGTCAAATTTAACAGAAAATTGTATTTTTTACGAGCCTTAGAAATTTATTTATTATTATATAATTATATATTGCTTAAAATAGTAGGATTTTGTCGGATAATGTTCGTTATCTGACATAAAAATTGCAAATAAAGATACTATTATTAGTATAATAAATTTCTAAACTTTTTTATTTGCTCATAATGATTAACAATCGGTTCTATATAATTGCCAATTTTATATTGAATAGGGTTGTGTAAAGCTTTGCAATCTATCTCCTTTAATTCACCTAGGTACTTCTTAATATATTTACAATAAGGATCATACTTTTTCGCTTGTACTATAGGATTGAATAATCTCAAAGGTAAAGGATCTATACCAACAGAGGCGCACCATTGCCAATTTCCAACGTTTAAAACCTCATCATAATCTATTAAATATTTTCTAAAAAATTTTTCTCCAATTCTCCAATCTACTAATAAATCTTTTACTAAAAAGTTTGCTAAAATTAGCCTAACTCTATTATGGATCCAACCTTCTTGTTTTAATTGTTTTATACCAGCATCTACAATAGGATATCCAGTTTTTCCTTCAAAGAAAGATTTAATAAAATACATATCATTTTCCCATTTTATATTTCTCATTTTTTTCTTTATTTCTAAGTTTTTCATCCAGGGATACCAAAATCTGATGGAATAATAGTATTCTCTCCAAGATAACTGTCTTATAAATTCATTAGACTTATCTTTTGCAATATTATATAATTCTCTTATAGAAATAGCCCCTACATTAATAAAGTGAGATAACTTAGATGTACCATCTATTCCTGGATAATCTTTAAATTTATTATAATTTTCAAAAATAAACTCTCTTTTTCTTTTTTCCAGCCATTCAAATTTAATGTGCTCTTCGTTATAGTCGATTAAATTGAATTTTTTTATAAATTCGTGAATATCTAATTCATCTAATTCAGAAAATTTATCATTTTTGATTTCTGGTAAAATGTTTGAATTTATATCTTTTAACCATCTTTTATAAAAATTAGAAAAATTATATGTTGGTTTAAATTTTCTCGGATCTGTTAAAAAATTATCAAAAAATTTACGGCATTTAACTTTATATTCCTTACAAATTTCTTCTATTTCTTTGTTTTCTTTTTCTTCAAACCATGATAAAGAATCTGAAAAATATACAGCATCTATCTTATATTTTGAAAATATATTTGCAAGAATTTCTTTTATATCCCCAAAAAATACATGAATTTTTATTTTTTTATTTATTTCTTTTAGTATGTTTAAAATAAATATCGTAAATTTATGATTCAAATCTATTTCTCTGTATTTAAAGTAATTTTTGTTAAAAATATAAATGGTAAAAATTTTTTCAGAATCTTTATATGCTTGAAGTAAAGCCCTATTATCGTAAATTCTTAAATCTCTTCGAAATAAATATAAAGTTCTCATTTATTTATTATATTTTCTAAAAGCACAATTAATATAGCAGATAATAAAGAACTCAAAATGTTATATGGTATAAAGAACATAAAAGCCATTAAGTATGGTGCAATAAGATTAAAAGTTATATATATTATCACAGCATAAATAACTATCTTAATTAAAGTATTTTTCATATTCATAAAGAATTAAAATATTTTAAAAATTAAAAATATTTTTAATCCAATTTAGATATTTTAACTAAATATAGACTTTCTAAGAAAAAATCAATTTTTTCAATTAAAGTAAATTTGTATTTATCAGAAAAATCATTAAAAATTTTTTTAGGATCATTAAAAGAAGACATAATAACCAATGAAATACCATTTTTATCTAAATGATTCTCTAAATTATTCAAAAATCTTTCTATTATTTCTTTTCCATTTTTACCGCCACAAATCCATCTTTTAATATTTTCTTCTTCCTTATCAGTTTCAGGTAGATATGGAGGATTGAATAATATTACATCAAATTTTTCATCGATCTTTTCGAATAAATCTGATAAAATAAATTTTACCGGAAAATTAAAACTTTCAACAATGTTATAAATTTTTTCTAAGTCCTCTTGTGGATTTATATAATTTAGATAAAAATTTATTTTAGCTAATTTGATACAAGCATTATCTATATCCGAAAAAGTAACTTTTTTAGTATATTTATAAGCTTCTAGACCTTGAATTCCAGTTCCACAACCCAAGTCTAAAACTTTTTTATTTTTGCAAAATTTTGGAATATATTTATTTAGTAATAGAGAATCTTCTAACGGCGGATAGCATTCTAAATCCTTAATTTTATAATATATTTTTAAATTAGAAATTTTTATAAACATATAAGAATTGTAAAAATATAGATATAAAAATGTGGTTTTGGATAACTTTAATTTTATTCGTAGTTTTTATAAGTTTGAGAATAGCGAATGAATACGAGAGAGCAGTGATCTTAAGATTAGGAAGGTTTATTGATGTAAGAGGGCCAGGATTATTTTTTATAATACCTATAATAGAAAAATCAATAAAAGTTGATACAAGAGTTCGAACTATAGATGTACCAAAGCAAAAAGTAATAACAAAAGATAATGTAAGCATAGAAGTAGATGCCGTTGTATATTTTAGAGTTCAGGACCCTGTCAAAGCAATATTAGCTGTAGAGAATTATTACTATGCCACAGGATTACTAGCTCAAACAATATTAAGAGATGTTTTAGGTCAGGAAGAGTTAGATAATATATTGTCGAAGAGAGAAGAATTAAATGAAAAGTTAAGATCTATTTTAGATAAAGCAACTGATGACTGGGGAATAAAAGTTACTTCGGTAACTATAAAAGATATTATTTTACCAGATACATTATTAAGAGCATTAGCAAAACAAGCAGAGGCTGAAAGAGAGAAAAAAGCCAGAATAATAGTTGCAGAAGGAGAATTAATAGCAAGTAAAACTTTAATAGAAGCTGCAAAGTTAATAGAAAAACATCCAGTTGCATTAAGATTAAGAGAGTTGCAAACGTTAGTAGAAATAGCTAAAGAAAAGAATTTAGTTGTAGTAACTCCAGAAAGTTATTTAGGAACATTAGTAGGTATATCTAAAAAAGCTCAAGAAAAATAATTTTTTTAAAGGTATAATTTTTATCTGCTTCCGGGTTCTTCATCATTTTATCAGTAGCAATAAACTCTTCATAAAAAATTAAATAATATTATAATCTTTAAATTTTAACTCTTTTATTAAGTAATTTAAAACTTCAAGATTGTTTATTAAAAATAAATGTGATTTATCGTTGCAATCAGAATTTCCAAAATTTTCTATAAAGCTAAAATATTTTTCAAATTTTTTAGAAATTTTTTCTTCTTCTTTTTTATTAGATTCTTTTATAAATATTTTTCTTATTACAAAATTGTCATTTGTAGTTATATAGTCTATATGCCATTTTAATTTTTTATCTTTCTTTAAATGTCTTAGTATTCTTTTTTCTAAGTTATTCATTGCAGATCCAACATAGATATAATTTCCTTTTTTAAATCTAACTTTACCTAATTTTCCAATTTTGATTTCACACTCATTCAAACATTCTAATAGCAAAAGATAAATTCCTCTCATTATAAGATTTTTAAATTGGTTTAGAAAAATATTTATTAATGATCTCCAATTTTCGGTATTGATGAAAAAATTTCTTTAATAAGTAGAGAGCCTACGGTAGAAATTTTAACTTTAGATAGATTGAAGGAATTATTAGAAAAAAATGAAAAACTAAGACATTATATAGGTTTTGAAATTTCAGGTTTTGTTCATTTGGGGACGGGCCTGATAAGTATGAGTAAAGTAGCAGATTTTCAAAAAGCTGGAATAGAAACAAATATATTTTTAGCAGACTATCATTCATGGATAAATAAAAAGCTTGGTGGTGATATAGAATTAATAAGGAAAGTGGGAAGCGGTTATTTTAAAGAAGCTTTAAAAATTTCTTTAAAATGCGTTGGTGGCGATCCTGATAAAACAAAATTTATTTTTGGTTATGAATTATATGAAAAATTAGGAATAGAATTTTTTACAAAAATATTGAAAATTTCAATGAATTTAACTTTAACTAGAGCGAAGAAAGGATTAACAATATTAGGTAGAAAACAAAAAGAAGATATAAGTTTGGCTCAATTGATATATATTCCTATGCAAGTTGCAGATATTTATTCTTTAAATGTTAATATAGCTCATGGAGGATTAGATCAGAGAAAGGCACACGTAATTGCTTTAGAAGTCTATGAAGAATTTGGATATAAACCTATTGCTATTCATCATAGATTGCTGACTGGACTACATATTGATGAAAATATCAGAAAAAAGATATTAGAAGCAAAAAATAAGGGAGATAGAGATCTTTTTGAAGAAGGAATAGTCGATATAAAGATGTCTAAATCAAAACCAGATTCAGCAATTTTTATTCATGATACTGAAGAAGAAATAAAGAATAAAATTATGAAAGCCTATTGTCCTCCAAAAGAAATAGATTTAAATCCTATTTTTGAAATAGTAGAATTAATTATATTTCCATATTTAGTTAATAAAAATAGAGAATTCGAAATAAAAAATTTAAAAACGGGAGAATTAAGAAAATACAATTCAATAAATCATCTTAAAGAAGAATATATTTCTGGAAAAATTCATCCATTAGATTTAAAAAATTCAGTTTCCGAATATCTTATAGAACTATTAGAACCTGCTAGAAAATATTTTTTGGATGGACCAGGAAAAAAATATTTAGAAGAACTAAAAAATTTAATTATAACTAGATAACTTTTATTTTTTTCTTTAATAAATTTAATAAATGAATATTTTTGATAATAGAAGAATCGAAGAGCTATTAAAGAATAGAATTAAAATTTCAGATCTCGAAAGATTAGAATATGATAAAGAGGTTATAGTTTCAGGATGGATTACTAATATAAAAAACATGGGAAAAATATCTTTTATAGTTTTAAAGGATAAAAGTGGAGAAGTACAGCTAACTTTAAGGGAGGAAAAATTTAAAAATTTAGATTTTGTAAATAATCTTTCGTTACACACCTTTTTAGTCGTAAAAGGAAAATACGTAAAAGGAATTGCTAAAAAATGGAAAGAAATCGTTGTAGATGAGATATACGTTCTAGGAGAAATAGCAAAACCTTTACCTATAGAGCCGAGATCTATACTGGAAAAAAGGTTAGATTATAGATGGATAGATTTAAGAGATGATCGAAATGGATTTCCAATAATTTTAACATCTCAATTTGTTAGGTATTGTAGAGAATTCTTCTATAAAAATAATTTTATAGAAATATTTACTCCCAAAATATTAGGAACGCCATCTGAGGGCGGTGCAGAAGTATTTGAAATACAATATTTCAATAGAAAAGCATATTTAGCTCAATCTCCGCAATTTTATAAACAAATGGCGATAGTATCCGGATTCGATAAAGTTTTTGAAATTTCACATGCATACAGAGCCGAACCGTCTTTTACTACAAGGCATTTGACAGAATTTTTATCTTTAGATGTAGAAATGGGATATATATCCTCGCATCACGATGTAATGGATGTTTTGGAAAATTTGGTTGTTTATGCTTTAAATAAACTTAAAGAAGAGAAAGAAGAAGAAATAAAAAAATACTATAATCAAGAAATAAATATTCCTTCGAAAATTCCAAAAATAAAAATGGAAGAAGCCTATGAAATAATTGGTAAAGAAAATATAAAACCAAATGGAGATATAACTCCTGCAGGAGAAAAAATTCTTGGAGAATATATTAAAGATACTTATAATTCGGAATTTTTCTTTTTAATCGATTGGCCATGGGAAGCTAGACCTTTTTATCATATGAAAGGTGAACAAATGAAAAATGGAAAAGAGACAACAAGGAGTTTTGATCTAATATATAGAGGACTGGAAATAGCTACTGGAGCTCAAAGAGAGCATAGATATTCTGTTTTGTTAAATCAAATTAGAGAGAAAGGATTAAATGAAAAAAATTTAGAGTTCTTTTTAGAATTTTTTAAATATGGTTCTCCAACAATGGGTGGATTTGGATTTGGTATTGAAAGATTTATAAAGCAATTGTTAGGAATAGAAAATGTAAGAGAAGTAGTTTTCTTACCTAGAGATCCAAATAGAATATATCCATAATTTATGGAGGAAGAAAGATTAATAGAGATTATAAGAGAAATTGGAATTGAGGGAGCTAGATATATTGAAGAAAATATAGATATTCAATTTTTTGCTATAAAAAAATTGTATAAAAATCTAAAAGATCCAGAATTGCTAATAAAATTAGTTTTATTAAATTCCATTGTAAGTTATCAGATAAATTGTACCGGAGAGAGTTGGTGGATAGAATTTTCAAAATATTTCATAGATAAAAATGTAGAAAACATTGTTTTAGATTATATAGATTTTTTAAAAAATTCTAAGTGTAATAAAAGATATTTAGAAGTTAAAATAAATAGAATAAATAAAATTTCTAATTTTATAGAAAAATTAGATTTAGAAAAGATGAATTTCTATTATAAAAATATGATTTTTCTTAGAGATGATTTATCAAATCATTTAAAATCTGATAAATCTTCTAAAACTATTTGTTTTTCTATAAAAATGTTTGGATATGCTTCTAGAATTGTTTTTAGAAAATTTATATCATATCCATTTGAAGTTGATATACCTTTAGATAATAGAATAAAAAAATATACACAAAAATTTGTTAAAAATAATTTCTTAGAATTTTGGAGAAAAGTTTCTTACAAATCAAACGTTCCTCCATTGCATATAGATTCAATATTATGGCCATTCTTAAACAAAAAATTTAATCTAATTTTTTTTGAAAAAATAAAAAATTTTAATAAGATGCATTCAATCTTTGATTTATTTGTTTGAAAAATATTAAATAGTTTATCTTAAAAAATATTTTTATGGAATCTCTTTTAGTAAAATATATTTTTGCTTTTTTGGTTGGTTTAATTTTTGGAATTGAGAGAGAAATAAAAGCTAAACCTGCAGGAATGAGGACTCATGTTTTAGTGGCTCTAGGCGCTTTAACTTTTACTTTAGTTGCTATAGATGTTTTTGGTATTGATGCGGCAAGAATTGTTGCTAATCTTATTGTAGGAATTGGTTTTATTGGAGCAGGAACTATAATGAAACATGAAGAAAAAGTTATTGGATTAACTACTGCCGCTTCTTTATGGTTAGTTACTGCTGTTGCAATGGCTATTGGTACAAATCAATATAATTTAGCTTTTTTATCAACAACATTTGGTATTATTACTTTAATTCTAAAGCCTTTAGAGAGAATATTAAGACAGATAGAAAGTCAAAAAAACAATAAAACTTGAAACAACATTATAACTTCCAGGAATTTTTGTTGGAATTTTTACTATTTCCTTATTTTTAACTTTTTCTATTATCTCAATAGGAATTCCATAATCCTCTGCCCCAAAAACAAAAATATCGAAATCTTTTAAATTTACATCAAATATATATTTATCTCCGTAAGTCTCAAAAAATAAAAATTTTTTATCTTTATTTTTTTCTAAAAATTCTTCAAATGAATCATAAAATTGAACTTTTTTATCTTTTATAAAATCATAATCTGCACCTTCTCTCTTTATTATACTTAAAGATAAGTTTAAACTATTACATATTTTTAGAAAATCTTTTATATTTTCTATATCCTTCAGCTTGTATAGTAATATCTCCATTTAAAATTTTTAGAATAGAATCATTAAAAATGATAATTTGGATTAACAAACCAAAGTCCTTCGAGGCTGCAGTAATAACAAGATTTCTATATTATTCTACAGGATTAAAAAACATAGATTTATTTTTGTCTGAAATTAGAAAAATAGATTCATTTGTTAGATATTCCAGAATTCCTATAGAAGTTATTAAAGAAAAAATAAAATTTGATAAACCTAAAGGAAAATTTTTAATCATTAATCCTCGAGGAAAATCAATAGAAAATTATGATTTAAGTAATTACTCTGGATTTGTTGTAGATTTTTCTGAAACTATTGAAGGTGATAAAGTAAGAGGAATAGGTTTAGATATTTTACATTACGAAGCAATATCTATATTTTCGAAATTATTTTTAAAAAAAGAAAAAAATATGTTAGATTTTAATATTTCCGGTTTTGAGAGAGAAAAAATATATTTTGCAAGAAAAATTTTAGATGGGATACAGTTTCTAGATAATTACCATTTTATTTCTCCTAGATTGCTATATTTTTGTTTAAAAAATTTTGAAAAAAATTTTAAAATATTGGTAGATATGGAGGATAGTGAAATTGTTTTTAAGAAAGATAAAGTTATAGAAAAAATCTATATAGCTTTTTATGATAAAAAACTAAATTTAATAGACAAAGATGTAATACAGCTGTGTGAAAATATCTTAGAAATTCCAATTTTTATAGGTAAACACAAAAAAATAATTAAATTTTACATAGATTTTGATAGAAGAAGGGTTTATTTGAATAAAGATTTTTATATTTCTAAATTAGTAGAAGATAAAATTATAAACAATTTAACTTCTTTTTTAAATAATTTTTAAAACAAATTTATAGAATGAGAAGGATTGGTGATGTGGAATTGAAACTAGCTAAAGGACCAGTTCCACATTATAAAGAGATAAAAGAATTTACCAGAAGCATTTTAAAATTATTAGAATATGAATTTGGAACAAAAGAAATAATTAATAGATTTTCAAACCCATTATGGTTTAACTCCTATGCATGTTTGGTAGGATTTGAATGGAATTATTCTGGAATGACTACTGTTACTTTAAAAGCAGTTAAAGAAATATCTAAAGAAGAAAATATAGGAATTTATGCTTTTGGCGGAAAAGGAAGGGAAATAAAAGTAACTGAAGAGCTAGAAAAAAATGAAGATTTGAAAAACTTGGATTATCTAAAAAAAGCATCTATTTTATCTTCAAAAGTAGATAATAATTTAGTTCAGGATGGATATAGTTTGTATTTTCATTTTATGATATGTGATGAAGAAGGAAATTATACTATAATAAATCAGAAGATGTCTATTGATGAACAAAAGGTTAGAAGATTTCATTGGATAAATACTAAAGATTTTTTAAATGATCCTCAAATTGGATTTGGAATTAAAACAAAAACTTTGAATATTTCATCAAAAGAAATGGAAAATACCAGGAAAGATATTGTTAGTTTGTTAAATGAAAAAAATGAAAGTGAAATAAAAAATTATATAATAAGATTACAAAGTATCGGAAATAAAACGATACTTGATTATTTAGAAAAAAATTCTAAAAAAATTTTTTATCAAGAATTACCAGAATATTTAAAAATTCCTAAAAAGATATATTGGAAAGCATTGAAAATAAATAAAACAATTGAAAAGTTTGAAGATATTTTATTTCTAAAAGGATTTGGACCCGGTTTAATTAGATCTCTAGTTTATGTGGCAAATATAATCTATGGATCAGAAATATCTTGGAGAGATCCAATAATATATACTTTTGCACATGGGACAAAAGCCGGAAAACCATATTACGTTAAAAAAGCTTTAATGTTAGAAGAAGCAGAAATAATTAAAAATGCTATAGAAGAAGCAAAAGTTGGAGAAAAATGGAAATTAAGAACTTTAAAAAAATTAAGTGAAATAATAAAATTAAATGAAGTTTGAAATTAAACTTGATCTGAAGAAAGAAATAGATAAGAACTGGGATGTAATTATTATTGGCGGTGGTCCTGCAGGATATTCTGCAGCAATATATTGTGGTAGATATAAATTAAAAACCTTAGTTATAACAAAAGAAGTTGGAGGATTATTAAATGAAGCACATATAATAGAAGACTATCCTGGTTTTAAGAGTATAAGAGGATCAGAACTAGGAAAGTTATTTAAAGAACATGCAGAAGTTTACAATGTTAAAACTTACATAGATGAGGTAATAAATGTAGAAAAGAAGGATAAATCATTTTTTGTCTATACTAAGGACGGTAGAATATTAGAATCAAAAACCTTAATTGTAGCTACAGGATCAAATAGAAGAAAATTAGGCGTTCCTGGAGAAAATCTAAAGGGAATTTCATATTGTGCGGAATGTGATGCCCCTTTGTATAAAAATAAAATTGTTGCTGTTATTGGTGGCGGTAATTCTGCTTTTCATGATGCTTTAGTTCTCTCAGAGTATGCATCAAAGATATATCTAATACATCGTAGAGATGAATTTAAAGCAGATCCAATAATAATTGAGGAAGTCAAAAAGTTAAATAATGTAGAATTTTTGTTAAATAAAGTAGTTATTGAAATAAAAGGAAAGGACAAAGTTGAGGAAATAGTATTAAAAGATACGAAAACTAATGAATATTTGAGTTTAAAGGTAGATGGAATTTTTGTAGCGATCGGTTTATCACCAGCATCGGAATTTTTAAAAAATTTAGAAGTAGAAATAGATGAAAGCGGTTTTATAATAATAGATAATTGCTGTAGAACGAATATTGAAGGTTTGTTAGCGGCTGGAGATGTAACCAAGCAACTATGTAATTTTAGACAAGTTATAACTTCAGCAGCTATGGGAGCTATTGCGGCTATGTCAGCATATAGTTATATAAAAACTGGAAAATGGAAATAATTAAAAATGTATTGAATATTAATATTTGATGGCAATACTTTCAGAGTCTGATAAGGAAGCACTAAAAAAAATATTTGAAGAAAGTTTAAAGAATAAAGTAAATATTGAAGTTTATTTAGATTTTAAAAATAATAAGGAGGCCAGCGAAATAGCTAAAGAATTATTTAGTGAAATAGGAAAACTTTCAGATAAAATAGTTATAGATTTCGTAGACTCCAATTCAGATATCGGAAAAACAAAACTTGAAGAAAGGAATTTGATATTAGATAAACAAGGAAACAGAAAAGGACCTATAGTTTTATTCAAAGATTATCCAAATATAATATTTTATGGTTTGCCAGCTGGAGAGGAATTTCCAGTTTTTTTAGAAGATCTAATACACATTTCAAATGGAGAAATTCATTTATCAGAGGATGTAAAAGAAACAATTGAAAAAATAAATAAAAATATAGATATCTTTGTCTTTGTGACACCAACGTGTCCCTATTGTCCTATCGCCTCTCATGGTGCTCATATGTTTTCTATGGTAAATAAAAATATTAGAGGAATTGTGATAGAAGCAACAGAATTTTTTGAATTATCGGGAGAGTTTAATGTATATGCAGTTCCAAAAATAGCAATATTGTCAAATGGACAGATATTAGATTCATGGGAGGGTGCTCTTCCAGAAAGAGAATTTGCCAAAAAAATTTTAAAAGCAATTGAAAAAATTTGAAAGAATTAGAAAAAATAATAGAAAAACTTAGAGAAGTTATAGATCCGGAATTAGGATACGATATAGTATCTTTGGGGGAAATAAAAGATATTAAAATATTTGGAAATAAGGTAGAGGTAACCATTTTACCTACTACCCCTTTTTGCCCGTTTTTACCTTTTATACAATCTTCTATTTACGAAAAACTAAGTAGTTTGGGATATACGGTAGATATAAAAATTGATTTTGAAGATAAATGGAATATTAATAGAGTAGATCCTCAAATTAGAAAATATTTAGGAATATTTAGATAATTTTAAAAGTATTTTTAATTAAATAGATTAAATGGTTAATATAAAGGTTTTAGAAAAAATAACTGATAAATTTGCTGTAGATAGCGATAAAAAAATATATAAATTAAAATTATTGATATCGGATGTATCTCCACAATTTTTAAATGTTATTAAGAGGACAATAGAAGAAGAAGTAAAGTGTTTAGCTATCGAAGATGTTTTTATAATGGAAAATAATTCTGCTATGTGGGATGAAATGATTGCACATCGTTTGGGTTTATTATCTATTAATACTCCGGAAAATCTATCTTATAATTCTAAAGTAAAATTGTATTTAGAGAAAAAAGGAAAAGGATATGTATTAGCATCAGATATAAAATCTGAGAACCCTCAAGTATATCCAGTATATCCAGATACAATAATAGCATATCTTGGAGACAACCATTCTATAAAGATTGAAATGTATGCTGTTTTTGGATGTGGAAATGAGCATGCAAAATGGATACCTGCAAATGTGTATTACTATAGATTGGTAGATTTAAAATTGAAGGAAGAATTGACTAAAGAAGAAATAGAAAAATTAAATAAGATAGGAGTTAAGATAAAAAAAGGTCAATTAGATATACCTGAAAATAAAAAATACGATAGAACTTTTTTAGATGCAATTTATTCTGTTTCTAGATATAAAATTGAAGAAGTTCCTAAGGAAGAATATGTATTTGTAATTGAATCTTTTGGACAATATTCAGCTGAAAAGATAATTAATTTATCTATCAATGAGATTAGAGAAAA
>JAVYNJ010000011.1:0-19447 GCA_038735675.1 Nanopusillaceae archaeon
AATCCATCTCTTCCAATTTTTATATTTTTTACATAATCTTCAGGATTATCTACTTTAATTAATTCAGGTTCACTTAAAATGTTAATTTCTATTATTACTTCTTTTAATTCTTCCAATTTCAAAGGTTCGAATCTCGGATCTTCTGTAGCAGCAGAGATAGCAGATAAAACTAAAGCTTTCCATAATGGATATATAGGATAAGGGAAACCAATACATCCTCTCAGTTCATTATTTTTATATTTTTTTATAGTAGTAAATATGCCTCTTTTTTCACTATATTTTTTTATTTCTTCTGGAAATATAGTTTTTCCAGTTTTTAAATAATTTTCAATCACTTTTCTAGCAGTCTTAACAAATATTTTTCCATCTTCTAAGCTATACATAATTTTTAAATGTAAAAATTATTTATAAGATATGGTTTGGTTCGTTGGAAGAAAAAGAAGAAGATGGGATATAGATGATATATTTGATTATATAGATATGCAAATATTCAGAATGTTTGATATATTTAGAAAAGGATTTAGAGATTTTTGGTATGAAGGATATCCAGAATTTTTAGGAGAATATAATTTAATTGAAGATGAAAAAAAATATATTTTAGAGATCGGATTGCCGGGTGTTGATAAAAAAGATATAGATATAGAAGTAAAGGATAATCATTTAATAATATCCATTAGAAAAAAGGCTAAAGAAGAAAAGAAAGAAGAAGGATTTTATATTAGCAAGAGATATTATTCCGGTTTTAGAAAAGTAATTCCGCTTCCTCCAGATGCAGATACAGATAAAATTAAAGCAAAGTATGAAAATGGAATATTAAGAATAGAAATAGAAAGAATTCCGTCTGGAGGAAAGAAAATAAATCTGGATTAATTTTTTTATTTTTTTAATGATTATAGATGACATTCTAAATGGAGCATTAAATCATATTAAAAAAATAATAGATAAAAATTATAAGATTCAATCTTTGAAAAGATACGATTCTTTAAGAGATTATTTAGATTACAAATTTTTAGAGTTAATTAATCTATTTCCGAAAAAAAATACAAATAAATTTTATTTAGAGCTTTTAGATCTATATATTCCTATTGAAAAAGTTTTTGAGGCAAAAAGAAGATTAATTTTCATAAGAAAAAAAATTAATGAATTTTATAGAAATTACAAGTTAAAAGTAAAAGTATATAAAAATAAAGAGGATATTAGAAGATTAAATAAAGAATTTTACGGAAGAGTGTTTAGTTTATTAAAAAGAAACAAAAAATATTTCAATATTGTAGAAACAATTAAAGAATTTTATAGAAACATGCCAAGAATAAAAGATTTGCCAACAGTTGTTATTACTGGATTACCAAATGTTGGAAAAAGTACTCTATTAAAAAAATTAACTGGTTCTGAGCCAGAAATAAGCAATTATCCATTTACAACCAAAGATATAATGATAGGATACATAAAAACTCCGTATTCTGATATTCAAGTTTTAGATGTTCCGGGAATTTTAGATAGAGAAATTACTAAGATGAATGAAATAGAAAAAAGGGCAATATTAGCGTTAAAATATCTAGCAAATATAATAGTCTTTGTAATTGATGTTACAGAAACATGTGGTTATAAAATTGAAGAACAAGAAAACGTTTTAAGAAGAATTTTGAAGCTATTTAAAGCAAAAACTTATTTATATTTTTCAAAAGCAGATTTATTTTCTGAAAAAGAAAGAAAGATTTTTGAAGAAATATCTAAAAAATACAATCTTCCATATTATAAAGACTCAGAAACTCTTAAAGAAGAAATTATAAATTTTATAAAACAAAACAAAATATTTAAATAATGAAAATTTTAGCAATTTCAGATATTCATAATGATCAAATATTAATTAGAAAGTTAATAAAATTTATAAAGGAAGAAAATCCAAATTATCTTTTTATTTTAGGAGATTTGGCAGATTTTGGAGAATTAAGAAAAGGTATTGTAAATGTTTTAACTAAATATTTTGATTCAAATAAAATATTTTTTGTTCCAGGAAATCATGAGACTCCAGATATATTAGAAATATTAGAAAAGAAATATAATATAAAAATTTTTCATAAAAAGTTTTTTGAATATAAAGATTTAATAATTGCTGGGATTGGAGGAGCAGATATACCTTTTTTTGTAATCTCAGAAAATGAAATAAGAAATTTTTTATATGAAATTTTTGAAAAGTTTAAGGATAAAAAAATAATTCTCTTTTCACATTTACCACCAAAAGGATCAAAAACATCTTTAAATATCTCTGGAAGTGAAATTTTATATGATTTTTTAAAAAAATCAAAAATTTCAATGGTAATCCATGGTCATATTCATGAAACTGGAGGTTTAGATGAAATTATAAATAAATCTTTAGTTTTAAATGTTGCTAGAAGCATTTTTTTAATTGAAATAGACAGAGAAAAAATAGAATTTAAGAAACTTTTATAGCAAAAGTAAAAATATAAACATAAAAATACATAGAATATAATGTCTTATCCGCCCATAAGGGTAAAAAAGGTTATAAAGAGAGATGGTAGAATTGTAGATTTTGATCCTTATAGAATAGAATATGCAATAGAAAGAGCAATGTTGGCTGCAGGATTTTATAATAAAGAATTATTAAAAAAAATAACAGAATTTGTTTTAAAGATTTTAGATGAAAAATTTATTGATAAAATACCGACAGTAGAAGAAATACAAGATATTGTGGAATATTCTTTAATAAAATTTGACCTTTATGAAGTAGCTAAGAAATATATAACATATAGAAAAGAAAAGGAAAAAATTAGAGAAGAAAAAATAAGACTTTTGGGAAAATTTTATGAAGAAGAAGTAGCAAAAAGATTTTCAGTTAATGCTATAAGATTGATGGTTGATAGATACTTGTTAAAAGACGAAAATGGAAAATTGATAGAAGGACCAAAACAAATGTTCGAAAGGGTTGCAGCATTAATAGTAATTCCAGATATATTGTATGATCCAGAAGTATATGATAAAGAAGGGAAACAAACTATAAAACCAAAAGAAGATTTTAATCCAGAAGAATTTGAAGGAAAAATAGGATTGAAAAAAACAGAAAATGGATATTTGGTAAAATGGAATAAATATCATTTAGAAAGAATGAAATATTTATATGATTATTTGAATGAAAGAGGACACATGAAAATTACATGGAAGGAATTGTTAAATAAAATTGAGAACGGAGATTTCGATAAGTATTATGATAATTATTTAAATTATTATAATTTGATGGTTCAAAAAAAATTTTTACCAAATTCTCCAACTCTTTTTAATGCTGGAGCAAGATTAGGACAATTATCTGCTTGTTTTGTTTTACCAATAGATGATGATATGAAATCTATTATGGAATGTGCTACAAATGCGGCATTAATATTTAAATCTGGTGGCGGTGTAGGAGTAAATTTTTCTTTCTTAAGACCTGAAGGAGATGTTGTTGCTTCGACTGCTGGAGTTGCATCAGGACCTGTTTCTTTTATGAGAATAATAGATGTTATCACAGATGTTGTAAAACAAGGAGGGAAGAGAAGAGGGGCAAATATGGGTATTTTAGAAGTTTGGCATCCAGATATAATGAAATTTATTCATTCTAAAGAAAAAGAGGGAGTTTTAGAAAACTTTAATATTTCTGTATTAATAACTCCAGATTTTTGGGAATATTATGAAAAAAATAAAAATTATCCTTTATTAAATCCGAGAATATTAAGGAAATATAATTGTGCATTTCCTGGAGATAGCAATTTTAATATAGATAAAATACCGGCCGAAGCTATAGTAAGTTATGTCAATCCAAGAAATCTTTTAGAAGAAATAGCTTATATGGCATGGAAGACGGGAGATCCGGGATGTTTGTTTATGGATCATATGAACTCTAATAATTTACTTTATAATTATAAAGGACCAATTAGAGCTACAAATCCATGTGGAGAACAACCCTTATATCCTTTTGAATCATGTAATTTAGGTTCTATTAATTTATATGCAATGATTAAATTTAAGGATGGAAAAGCATATTTTGATTGGGAGGAATATAAAGAAACTATAAAATGGGCTTATAGATTTTTAGATAATGTAATTGATGTAAATACCTATCCAGTAAAGGAAGTAGAAGAAAATACAAAAGCTACAAGAAGAATAGGCTTAGGATATATGGGTTTAGCAGATGCTATGTATGCTTTAGAAATACCTTATTCTTCTGAAGACGGATTTAAATTTATTATGAAAGTTTCAGAATGGTTAACATATTACTCTATGCTGGAATCTGTTGAAAGAGCAAAAGAAAGAGGAGTATTTCCACTTTATATTTACTCTGAATATAAAAATGGAAAAATGCCTGTAGATGGATATTATAAAAGGGAAATTTGGACATTAGATTGGGATTACTTAGCTAAAGAAATTCAGAAATACGGAATTAGGAATCTTACTGTGACTACAATAGCTCCAACAGGATCTATATCTATGTTATTGGACGTATCATCTGGAATTGAACCACAATATGCTTTGGTTTATGAAAAAAGAGTTACTGCAGGAAGTTTTTATTATATTGATGTAGAATTGGAGAGACAACTAAAAATAAAAGGGTTATATAAGGAAGAAATATTAAAAAAGATATCGGAAAATGGAGGTAGTTTATTAGGAATAGAGGAAATACCTATTGATTTAAAAAGAGTTTTTCTAACAGCTTTAGATATTCCATGGTGGGATCACGTTAGAGCTCAAGCAGCAGCACAAATATGGATTACAAATACAATATCAAAAACTATAAATATGCCAAATTGGATGACAAAGGAAGATGTATTAGGAGCTTATATGTTAGCTTATAAGCTAAAATGCAGAGGAATTACTGTTTTTAGAGAAGGTTGCAAATCAAAGCAAGTTTATTATACAAGTGCAGAAGCAAGTAAGAAAAGAATAGAAGAATATTTAAAAATGGTTGAGAGTGGAATTATTGAAAATAAAACTATTGAAATTTTGAAAGAGTTAAAGATCGAATTACCAAATTGGTACAATTCTCTAAAATCTGGAGAAAGCATAAAAATTAAGATTTTGGATAAAAAATTAGATAAAGATATAAAAGAAGTTGATGATGTTAAAAGATGTCCAAATTGTAATAGTGAGAAATTAGTAAATCAATCTGGATGTTTAATGTGTATGGATTGTGGATGGTCTGTTTGTATAGTATCTTAATTTTTTAATTATTTTTTTCATTAAAAATTATAATGGGCCCGTAGTCTAGCGGTAGGATGCCGGCCTTGCAAGCCGGAGATCCCGGGTTCAAATCCCGGCGGGTCCAGATTTTTTTTTATTTAAAAAGTCTTTCTTTTAATTCTTTTTCTAAAGCCGGATCCTTTTTAGATAACCAATTTAATAACATTGCTATATGTTCCTTTTCGTCATCTCTATTATGAATTAATATATTTCTTAATTCCTCGTCTTCTACATATAGAAGCTTTTCATCATAGGATATTATAGCTTCAATTTCTTCAATTAAAGCTTCTCTAGCTATATTTAATTCTATAGTTTCTATTTCAGAAACTTCATTTTTTTCTTTTTTCACCATTAAAAATATTTAGCATTAAACTTTTATATTTTCAAAAACCTTTTCATAAATTTCTTTTAATTTAGATGGGATAACATGTGTATATATTTGAGTTATTGAAAGTGAAGAATGTCCTAAAATTTCTTGAATATATCTTATATCAACTCCATTAGATAGAAGCATTGTAGCTAATGAATGTCTAAGTACATGGGGGGTTACTTTTTTATTTATATTTGCTAATTTAGCATATTTTTTAACTATTCTTTCAACTTGTCTTGTGGAAATATTAAATAGTTTTTCATCTTTTAGATTTTGAATATAACTATTCAATTCTTCTATTAAAAATTTAGGAATCGGGATCATTCTTTCTTTACCACCTTTTCCATAAACTCTTATAAATCCCTCCTTTATTAAGACATCTTCTTTTTTTAAATTTACCAATTCAGACACTCTAACTCCAGTATAAAATAATAACAATAAAATTAATTTATCTCTTTTCTTTTTAACAAAACTTAATAAATGGTTAAATTCATCGAAAGTAATATATTTCGGTAATTTTTTATCAACTCTTGGAACTTTTAAATCTTTTATAATATCTGGTCTATCTAAAAACTTTAGAAAGGAAGAAAGAGATCTTATATAAAGTCTTATAGAATTTGGATCCAAATTTTTCTTTGTTTTAATTTCTGCAAGAAATCTTATTATTAAATTTTTATTTAAATTTTCTTTAAGAAAGTCAACATTTATATCATTCTTTGAAAAAATATTTGAAAGATATTCTAAAAATTTTCTTATAGGAATGGAATAAGTTTTTATGGTATTTTTAGATTTTCCTTGCAACTCTAACCATATTTTATATTCCTCTAAAATATTATTCATATAAATTTATATTTGGAATTTCTAAAATTAAAAATATTAAAAATTAAGATTATTTTTATTATTATACCCTGCCTGCCATGCACTGGGGATTGATGAACCAGTTCCTCCGGGCAGGGTACAATAATGGGGAAGTTGGCTTGACCCTGAAGGATGATGAATACGGCTACGCCGACTTTTTTGGAATATCAATTATTTCACAATTATTATTTTTTATTATATCTTCAACTCTTATTTTCAATAAATGTCTCTCATCACCTCCACCAGTGTAAACTATATCTTCATTTAACAATTCTTTATCTATATATATTTTGAAATTTATGTCAAATGGTGCTACCCCTCCAACTTTATATCCAGTATATTTAATAACCTCTTCTGGTGTTGCCAATCTAATATCTTTAACATTTAAAATTTTAGCTAATTTTTTCTGATTAACTCTATAAATTGATCTTAGAACTACAATTACTGGTTCATTTTTATCATTAACAAATACGATAGTTTTAACAACTTTATTAATATCTATCATACTATCTATATTTTTAGATTTAGATACATCTTGAAATTTTAAAAATTCATGAGATATCCCTTTATTTTTTAAATAAATTTCTAAAGTTTCTTTATTTTTCATTAAATATAAAAAAACAAAATAAAATATATTAAAAAATAAAGTTTATCCCTTCAATTCTTTGTAAGCCATTTTTACGTCCTCTTCTTGTATTGTTTTTCTTCCTGCATGCTTTGCAAACTCTACAGCTCTTGCTGCTATTTTATCTGCAATTTCAACAATGGAGTCCACAAAAGTTCTCTTTGCATCTTCAGATACTCTGCTAGCTCCTGCCCTTCTTAAGATTCTATACAAAGGTGCAATTGGTATGGGTGTTACTCTCTTCGCCATAATTAATAATTCTATTTTGAATATAAAAATCTTTTTGTTTTAATGGAGTTTCCAACATATTTTACTTTTAACATTTCAATAACGTTAAATAAAGTCTATTAGGTCGTGAACTCCATTATTAACTAAAAAAGTTGTTTCAAATTGAGATACGATTCCTCCAGATCTTTCTCTTAAGATTGGGTAATTTTTTACTATTCCGTTTGATATTAAATAATTTAAAGCATATTTTATGTTTGTAAAATTTTTAAAATCATTTTTTAACCATCTATAAGCAAATGGTAAATTTTTATATTTTTCATATATTATATCTAAAAATTTTCTTATTGAAGGTTCTCTAACCGGTTTGTATTCTACTATTGAATAAATTTCGGAACTTTTAAAATCTTCTACATATCCTATACCATTGGTTGCGAAAGGCTCTATTGCATAAATTCCTTCACTTAATTTGATTTTAGAATTGTTATTATAGTTTGGAATATTTATCCCAGCATGTAATAAAAATCTTTCAATCTTATGACCACTCAAATTATATATTGGTTTGTATTGGTATTTTTTTATCTCATCTTCAATACATTTTCCGATAATTCCTAGCTCAATATCCTTTTTTAAAATGCTTTTAACGCGTTTAAGTGCTTCTTTTGCGGCTAAAATCAAATACTTGAATTTATTATCATTTATCTCAACGGTATAGGCAATATCGACAATGTAACCTTCTACATGAACACCAAAGTCTATTTTAACTACATCTCCATCTTTTAAAACTTTATTATCATTTTCTATTGGAGTATAATGTGCTGCAATTTCATTTATTGATATATTAACTGGAAAGGCGGGTTCTCCACCTAAGTCCTTTATTTTGTTTTCTAAAGCTTCTGCTATTTCTAATAAACTAACCTCTGGTTTTAAAAAATTCTTCGAATATTCATAAACATCTTTAGCTATTTTTCCAGCTTTTTTTAAATATTCCATCATATAATTATTTTTTCAATATATCTATATAGCTTTTTCCAATCAAGATAAACTTTTTCTAATAGCAAATATTTTGAATCTGCGGGAAAAGGTTTTGGTTCTAAATTTCCTAAAAATACTAAATTAATTTTATCTAATGGATATAAATTTTTTCCAACAGAGATTAAAAAAGTAATAATTCTTCTTATCATTTCATAAAGAAATCTATTTCCTTCTATAATATTAATATAAAAATCTTCTTCTTCATATATTTCAAATTTAATTATTTTACATATGGGATTTTTTACTTTTCCTTTTGCAAAATTATGAAAGCTTTTTTCTCCTATAAAATACTTTGAAGCTTCAATATATTTTTTTATATCAAATTTGTCTTCAATAGAAGATATTTCAATTTTTTTATTTTCAAAAATTATCCATTTTGGTCTATAAAATTTCTCAAACAGAGATTTTGGCAATCTATATATATATCTCTTTCCAGTAGAAAATTTTCTAATATTTATATATTCCTTTAACTTAAATGCATTTAAAATTTTTATATCATTATGAAAAAATGTTGTAAAATCTATCTCCTTTTCTGTTTGCAAAACTAAATAGTTTTCTTTTGCACTAACTCCTTTATCTGTTCTTGAAACAATCGAATATCTATATTTATCTATTTTATAAAAATTAATAATCTCATTTAAAACAGTTTTTACATTTTTTTGAGGAACTACGCCATGAAACTTTTCTCCATTATAAGATATTCTTAATAAATAATTATTCATTGATTAATTATTTCTAAAAATTTTTTTGCATCATTATACATATAACTATTATTAAACATAACATAACATTCTTTATGAGAAAGTTCTCGTATTTTTTCATAAATTTTTTTTAATTCCTCTTCAGAATATTTATAATTATAAATTATTCTTTTTTCATTATATTTTCCATGCAATCTATAATATCCGGTTTCTTTAATAAGAGCCGGATATTCAAAATTTATATCTGTTATTTGTATTAAATTAAATTCTTCACAAACTTTTTTTATATTTTCTTTTTTCCACCCTCTTAATTCTATTGCTATTTTTATTTCTTTTTTTATTGAGCTAAAGAATTCAAAAGCATTTTTGATATTTTCTTCATTATCAATAAAGCTCTTTGGAAGTTGAATTACAATTATTTTAGAATTTAATATCTCCTTTATTTCCATCATTTTTTCCCAAAATTCAAATACTTCTTTGGTTGGTCTTAAAAATCCTACTTTTCCTTCTAGTTTTTTATAATCTATATTTGCTTTTTTCCATGTTTGAGATTTTGTATCATGAGTAATACCTTGAAAAGCTTTAAATGTAAATTCAAAATTTTCTGGTGCCTCTTTTCTTATTTTTTTAAGCCATTCAGAATCTGGTATGTTATAAAAAGTGTTATTTAACTCTACAACTGGAAATTCAATAAAATATTTTTTTCTAGATATAGGAAAACCACATGTACCAACTTTTATCATAATATAACTATTAAAGGAAACTTTAGTAAATAGCGGGCCCGGGGGGATTTGAACCCCCGACCTACGGGTTAAGAGCCCGCCGCTCTACCAGGCTGAGCTACGGGCCCATTAAGATAAAATTATATTATAATCCTTTAGATCTTCTATATAATTCTTTAGTATTTCTGTTAAATTTTTAGGTAATTTTTCATCTTTTAATTTTATTTCAATATTATTATTTGAGATAGTAACATCAATTTTCTCAAAATCTATCCTAAAAATAAAATTAATTATTCCTTTTATTTTATCTGGAAGATCTTTTACTTCTCCTAAGACATCTATACTATAAAGTATATCTTTTCCAGCAAAAGGATGATTAAAATCTACAATGATTCTCCCACCATTTACACTTCTTACTATTCCTCTAACGCCATCAACTAAAATAACTAATCCTGGTACAGGATTTATATTTCTTTTTAAAAATTCTGTTTTTGGCAATATTTTTATGTTACTTTCACTTCTTTCTCCATAAGGTCTTTTTAATAAAATACTATAATTTTTTCCTACTTCAGCATCTTTTAGAGTATCTTCTATTTCCTTTGGAAACAAATTTTTTCCTATAGGAATTATTACATAATTTTTTGAAAAATCAATTATTCGATTATCTGGTAAAGTATAAGCAAAATATCTAATTTTTAACCATTTCATTGAAAAATATCATAATAAAGTATTTTTAAGATTTGTGATAAACTAAGATGTTTATCTAAAAAGATAAAATTAAAAAGATTTTTTACATTAAAATTAAATGGTTAATGAGGAAAATGTTGTTTTTGATAAAGAGTTAGAGGAGTTGGCGTTACAAACTTTTAAAAAAGTAAAAGTTGTTGGTTGTGGTGGGGCTGGAAGTAATACAATATCTAGATTATATGAATTAGGGGTAGAAAATGTAGAGTTAATTGCGTTGAATACTGATGTAAAGCATTTACTAAATGTTAAAGCAAATAAAAAAATTCTAATTGGAAAGCAATTGACAAAGGGATTAGGTGCTGGAAAAGATCCAAAATTGGGTGAGGAAGCGGCTAAGGAATCTGAACAAGAAATAAAGAAAGCTTTAGAAGGAGCCGATATAGTATTTATTACTTGTGGTCTAGGTGGAGGAACTGGAACGGGATCAGCTCCAATTGTTGCGGATATTGCAAAGAAAATGGGAGCAATTGTAATTGGTGTATGTACATGGCCATTTAGTGTTGAAGGTGCAAATATTTGGGATAATGCTGAATATGGTTTAGGAAAACTAGAAAATAATTTAGATTTGTTAATTATAATTCCTAATGATAAAATATTAGAATTATATCCAAATATACCACTAAAACAAGCCTTTAAAGCAGCAGATAATGTTTTAGCAAATGCTTTAAAAGAAATAACAGAATTATTAACAAAATCAGGATATATAAATGTAGATTTTGCAGATTTTAAGGCAATTGTATCTGGAGCGGGATATGGATTATTTGGAGTTGGAGAATCTAATTCTGAAAATAAAGCTGTTGAAGCTGCACAAAGAGCTTTGACAAATCCATTAGTAGATATAGATATTACTGGAGCAGGAGCAGCATTAATTAGAATTGTTGCATCAGAAGATACAACGCCAGAGGATGTGAGAAAAGTATTAGATACAGTTAGAACTGTATTAGATCCAAAAGCAAAAATAATTTATGGAATTTCATTTGAGGCGGATAAAAAGAACTACGTTAGAGTATCTTTAACTGTAACTAGATTAAAAAGCATACCTACCTTTATAAGAAATATAAAAAGAATTAGTGAAATTAGTGAAGAAAAGAAAAAGGAAATTGAAAGAGAACTAGGAATAGAGTTTATATAGATTCTTCTTTTTTATATAACAATCTTACATTATTTATTGGAATATCTACATTTATAGGAACAGGAACATCTAATAATTCTAATAATACTTCTTTTTTCTTGTCATCAACTTTTAATACTCTTGCTTTCGTTCCTTTCAGAGGACCTGCTATAATTTCAACCACATCTCCTATATTTAAGATTATTTCTTCTTTTTCTTCGAAAAATCTTAATATTTCTTCTATTTTTACCTCCTCTGGTAATACTTTTTTTGCATATCTTAATTCATGTATAGCTTTTGCTACTTCTAACTGATTTTCAGCTTCTACAAATAAGAAACCTTTGATATTAGGTAAATGGATTATTGAATATATTGCTAAATTTTTTCTTTTTGCTTCTTCAGCAATTATTTCTGCAACAATATCTTCTCTACCAGAAGTTACAGTTACTACATAAATTGCCATATATATAATAAATATTGAACTAATATAAATATGGCCAAGGAAATTAAAGTTATTATAGCAAATAATAAAAGGGTTGTATATAAGATTCTTTTAAGTTCTTCTTGAGATGGTTTTTGTGCAACTTTCCAAATTTCCTTTATATTTTCAATAAAATTTTTAATCCTATTTATCATAACATCATTTATTTAAAGAATATTTTAAAAAGTATATTATAAAAATTTAGAAATGGGTAAAAAAGAAATTATTGAATTATTAGTTGAAGGAGGTAATGCAAAACCGGGACCAACAATTGCCCCAAAATTAAGTCAATTAAAATTAAATGTTGGAGAAGTTATAAAAGCAATTAATGAGAAAACAAAAATTTTTGAAGGAATGCAAGTTCCCGTTAAAATAATAGTAGATGTAGAAACAAAAAAATTTGAAATTGAGGTTGGATTACCACCGGTATCAGCTTTAATAAAAAAAGAATTAAAAATAGAGACAGCGGCACATAATCCTGGAAAAGAAGTAGTTGGAGATATAAAATTAGAAAAAGTAATAGAAATTGCAAAGTTGAAAATGCAGGATATGAATACTAATAATTTAAAATCTGCAGTAAAAATGGTTTTAGGTTCTTTAGTATCTATGGGAGTTACAGTTAATGGAAAAAATCCAAAAGAAATTATTGAAGAAATTAATAAAGGAAAATACGATGATATCATAAAATGATACATATTCCTTCATTCATATTAGGACTATTTATTGGCTTCTCTTTAGCAACATTATTCATCTATTTTTGGATAAAAACATATATTTCTAAAATATTGGGTGATAAAGAGAAGATGTTAAAAAATTTGCTAGATCTTTTAGAATCTAAAAGAAAATAATTTTAAACATTATTTAGATAAAACATATAAATGACTCTAATTAATCTAATTAAACAATTAGAAGAAAAAAGTAAAAAAAGAAAATTTAAGCAAACATATGAGCTAATCATAAATTTAAAAAAGGAATATGATTTAAATAAAACAGAAAATAGAATATTAGATTATTTTGAGTTACCTCATGGGAAAGGAAAGAAAAACCTAATATGTGCTATAGTAGGAAATGAATTAGAAAAAATAGCTAGAGATATATTTGATTATGTAATAGTAAAGGATAAGTTACCAGAAATTTCAAGTAATAAAAGATTAGCTAAAAAAATTGCAAGGAAATATTACATTTTTGTTTCTCAGATGTCTGTAATGCCAGACGTAGGTAAATATTTGGGAAGATATTTGGGATCTAGAGATAAAATGCCAAATCCTAGGTTTGGTATGGTATTTCCAGATAATTTTTCTGAAGTTCAATTAAGAAACCTATATAATAAGATGCAAAAAATGGTTAGAGTTTCAATTAAAAAACATCTAACCTTTGGAGTACCTGTAGGAAATGAAGATATGGAAATAGAAAAAATTAATGAAAATATTATGGCATTCTTAGATTGGTTATATAAAAGGTTACCTGGAGGAAAATCAATGATAAGAAGCATATATTTAAAGCTGACAATGAGTAAAGCAGTTAAATTATTATAAAATGGTTGCTGAATGGAAAATAAATTATGTAAAGGAATTAAAAGATAAAATAAAAAAATCTAAAATATTTTTCTTAGTAAACGTAATGGATATTCCAAATTCTGCGCTTCAAACTATAAGAAAAAATTTAAAAGCCAAGAACTTTGAAATGAAGGTAGTTAAAAAATCATTGTTAATAAAGTCATTGGAAGAATTGTCTAAAGAAGATAAAAAATATGAAAAAATAATAAATGTTTTAGAAAATATTAAAAGAGCAACAATAATGCTAATAATTCCAAAGGAAGAAATAAATCCATTTATTTTAAATAAAATACTCGAGGAAAATAAAAGTTATAGGGCGGCTAGAGAAGGAGATGTGCTTGAAGAAGATGTTATTGTTAAAGCAGGACCAACAAACATTGTAGCAGGTCCAGCCATTTCAATATTTAAAAAATATAATATAAAGACAAAAGTAGAAGGGGGAAAGATAACAATAGTAGAAGATACTATAATTGCAAAAAAGGGAGATAAAGTATCTAAAGATTTGGCAGATTTATTGCAAAAATTAGAAATAAAGCCAATTTCAGTTAGAATAAAGCCAATATTAGCCTATGATGGTGAAGTATTATATGAAGAGGATATATTATCCATTCCATTAGAAAAATATTTAGAAGATATTAAATTAGCATTTAAAAAGGCACTATCTTTATCAATTTATATAATTATACCAACTAAAGATAACATAAAGTTGTTAATTAGAAAAGCACATGAAAATGCATACAAATTATCTATTAAAACAAAAATACCTACAAAATATACTATTAAAGAAATTTTAAAATTGGCAATTAATGTTGGAAGAAAATTAAAAGAAAAAACTAATTTATGAAAATAGGAATAATAGGAGATACACATATAGGATTAAGAGCTAAAGAAATTCCTAAAGAATTTATAGATTTTTTTATTAAAGAAAAAGTAGATTTAATAATACATTGTGGAGATGTTAATGAAGAAATTGCTTTGGAAGAATTAAATAAAATTGCAGAAGTAAAAGCAGTTAAAGGAAATACAGACTATTTAGTTTTACCAAAAGAATTAATACTGGATTTAAATGGATATAAATTTTTTGTTTTTCATTCGCATGTTATTAATCCTAGAGGAGATATAAATAAAATTTTAGAATATGTAAGAGGGGTTAAGAATATAAATCCAAACTTTGTAATTTTTGGACATGTACATTATCCTGTCTTTATTTGGAGAGAGGGAATATTTTTTATAAGTCCGGGAACAGCAACAGGTGTTAGATCTGGAGAAATTAAAAAAACTGTAAAATCTGTGGCAGTTTTAGATTTAAATGAACTTAAAGTAAAATTTAAAATAATTTAAAAAATTTTAAGAGACATATTTTTCCTTTTTGTTAATATTATCGACTAAATAATATTCATTGTTGTTATATCTAACTAAATACATGGACCTATCATTTAAATGTAAGTAACCTTTTATTTCTAGTGATAAATATTGTGTTAAAGATAAAGAAATCTTTTCACATTCTTCAGTTTTAATATTATATGCTATAATTTCTTTTTTGAACGCTTTAATTATATCGTCTAGCTTTTTTCTACTTTTGTAATAATATTTAAACAATTCAGTTATACAGCTCATAAAAAATATTTAAAAATAAAAAAAATAAAATTATAGCCCTAAAAATTTTTATTGTTTTTTATTTTCTTTTTTCTTAGATTTGCAAGCCATTATGATATTGTTATTTTAAATCTTTATAAACAAACCACCAATCATACATTTGAGCTTCTCCCTTCTTTACTAGCTTTTCTCTTTCTTCTTTTTCAGAAATAGATCTTGCAGGAGGAATAATTACCTTATTTCCGACAATAGATGAAGATTTCCATTCTAATTTGTCAACATTCCAATTTGCTGGAGTAGCTACTTTATTTTTGTCAGAAGTTTGTAAAGCTAAAACCATTCTATAAATTTCTGTAATGTTTCTTCCAATTTCTTGAGGATAATATAAAATAGCTCTTATATTTCCTTCAGGATCTACAATAAATACAGCTCTTACAGTATTTGTTCCTTTGTATGGTGATATCATTCCCAATCTTTCAGCTAATTTTCCCTGATCATCTGCAATTATTGGAAATGTTATCTCTACATTTAATTTTTCTTTTATCCATTCAATCCATTTTATATGACTAAATACTTGATCTATAGATAAACCTATAAGCTCTGTATTTATTTCTCTAAACTTTTGATGCATTTTTGCGAATTCTACAAATTCTGTAGTACATACCGGTGTAAAATCTGCTGGATGGCTAAATAAAACCCACCATTTTCCTTTAAAGTACTCTGGTAGTTTTATTTTTCCTATAGTTGTTTGTACCTCTATTTCTGGAAACTTCTCTCCTAAAAGTGGAATTCTGCCCTCCATGGTATATTAGTTAGAAAATAGTTTTATAAAGTTATTTTATGAGATTAAAAATTTCTATTTTCGAACTTAAAAAACTTTTTCTATAAGTATAGCTGGGCACACGTCCGTAACGCCATCTATTTCTTTAATAATTTTTATAAACTTTTCTAAATCCTCTTGTTCTTTATAAACAAATTCTAACAAAATATCGTGATCACCTACCGATATATATATAGATTTTAAATTTTCTATTTTTGGAATTTTTTTAATAACATCAAAAAGTTTGTTTTTTTGGACATTTATCCCTATTATAACTAATTTATAATCTAAAAGTTTATAATCTAATTCTATTGTAAACTTTCTTATAATTCCAATTCTTTTTAATTTTTCTATTCTTTTTCTTACAGCCGCTTCTGTAATTCCAACAAATTTTGCTATTTGAGTATTATGAATTCTGGAATTTTTTTCAAGTATTTTAAGTATTTTGAGGTCTATTTCATCGATTTTTGATTTTCGTACCATATAATTCTAAGATAGATAAAAATTTATATATTTATTTAAAATTAACAATAATTTATTATTTATGATATTTTTTAATTTAACGGCGAAAATCTTTTTCTTTGCCAAAAATGACCCTTTTATATATAGCAAATAACGCTATAATACGTTTAGGTTTTTTAAAAAACTCTAAAAACGAAAAAAAGCTTTATATATTTTTAAAAGATTTTGAAGAGAAAAAGGGAGAAACAAGCTTTTCTTGTAATGATTATATAATTGAAATAAAAAATGGAAATTTGGTAGAATTAGATTTATTGTTAATGAAAGAAGAAAACAATACTATCTATATAGATTCATATGAGATAAAATCTTCTAAGAAAAATTTTAAACTTAAAAATATAGACCAACTGTCTAAGCAGGGTTTATTTTTATTATTTTTAGTTATGGATGGCCTTTTAATAAAGAAAGGAGATTTATGTATTGTAGATAATAAAAATATAGACAATTATGTAGTTAGGGTTAAATATTTAAATGGAATTAATGAGAACAATTTAAAAAGTTTGAATTTAAAAGAGAAGATAGATTACTTAGATAAAAATAGCCATCTATTTTATGATATAAGAATAGAAAATAAAGGTAATCACTATTTAGTTAATTTTTATGGAATGTTTTCCAATGGAACATATTATGAGATAATGGAGATAGAAAAAGAGAAAATAAAGAACTATATTGACATTTTATCAAGAAATTATAAAAATATTATCAAAAAATTTTTATTAAACAATATTAGAGATAATCTAAATAAAAAGGAAAGTTTAATGAATATTATAAAAAACTCTATATCTCAAAACTCTTTCCAGGATCAAGGATAATAACTTCTACGCCAATTTTTTTAGCTTTTTCTTTAAATTCTTCTGGATTTGCTTTTATTAATGGAAATGTGTTGTAATGCATGGGAATAGCAAACTTTGGTTTTATCATCTCTAAAGCTATTATCGCCTGATCGATATCCATTGTATATCTTCCTCCAATAGGTAATAACGCGACATCTATTCCGTTTGAAATTTTTGGAATTAGCTCCATATCTTTAAATAATCCAGTATCTCCGGAATGATATATTTTTTTACCATCTATTTCAATTACATATCCACACGGATTTCCAGTATATATTATTTTTTCATTTTCAATAATTCCTGAACTATGCCAAGCAGGAACCATCAATATTTTTGCATTTTTTATTTGAATAGAACCTCCATAATTTATTCCAATTGCTTTTATTCCATATTCTGATAAATAATTGGCTAATTCATATATTGCAACAACTTGGGAATTGTTTTTCTTTGCAATTTCAACTGTATCTCCTAAATGATCCCCATGTCCATGTGTTACTAGTATTATATCTATATTGTTCAAATCTTTTGGCTTTATAGGACTTAAGGGATTTCCATTCAAAAAAGGATCTATTAAAATTTTCATATCTTTACTTTCTATTAAAAAAGAAGAATGTCCAAACCAAGTTATTTTTACCATTAATATTAAAAAAAGTAAAAAAATAAATTTGTTATGTATATTAGAGAAATACTTATGTTATTTATAATATTTGTGGGATTACTCTTCACATATTTTAACCTCTTTATGATTTATTTTTTCAAAGAAATAAAAAAGAAAAAATTAGACACATATCCTAAAGTTTCAATAATAGTTCCTGCATATAATGAAGAAAAAAATATTGAGGAAACAATAAATTCTTTACTAAATTTAGATTATGATAAAGATAAGTTAGAAATAATAGTTGTGGATGATGGTTCAAAAGATAAAACATATGAAATAGCAAGAAAATACGAAGGAAAAAATGTGAAAGTTTTAAGAAAGGAAAATGGTGGAAAGGCTTCAGCTCTAAATTATGGATTAAAACATGCTAGTGGAGAATTTATTGTAACAATGGATGCAGATTCTATAGTTCCGAAGGATGCATTAAAGAAAATGCTAGAGTATTTTGATGAAGAAAATGTAATGGTTGTTGTTCCATCAATTCAAGTAAAGGAAAGAAAAAAGTTTTTAGAAATGATACAAAGTGTAGAATATTCTTATAATAACTTTCTTAGAATGATATTTGATAAACTAAATAGTATCTATGTAGCACCAGGACCTTTTTCTATTTTTAGAAGAAAAGTTTTTGATATTGTCGGTGGTTTTGATGAGAAAAATTTAACAGAAGATATGGAAATTGCTATGAGAATTTTATCTTTTGGATTTAAAATAAGATACTGTCCAGAAGTTGTTGTAAAAACAAAGGCTCCTAAAGGCTTCGTTTCATTATTAAAGCAAAGATTGAGATGGTATTTAGGTTTTATAGAGAATTTTTTAGTTTATAGGAAAAAGATAACTGATAAAATAGTAATTAATCTTGTTTTTAGTTCAGCAATACTTTTTATAATATTACCAATATTAAATTTATTTTTATTTCTATACGATATAATTAGATCTTTTTATTTACAATTTTTATTTTATTATCACATAGATTTTAACATAAAGCCAATTTTTGAATATTCAATTTCAAATTATCATAATATTTTTGGAAATCTTTTAGTAGAATATTTATCTAGAGGTTTCTTTTTACTATTTTATAATATTGTTTTATTTTTAATATTCTTATTTTTCATTTTGAAATCTTGGAAAATTGAAAAAGAAAGAAGTAAAATATCATTATTTATTTACTCATTTGTATATATCTTTATGTATTCTATTTTTTGGATTATTGCAATTTATTATAAAATATTTGGTAAAGAATTAAAATGGGGTGGTGTTGTTTGGAAAAATAGCTTAATTAATAAAATAAAAAATGGAAGTAAATAAAATTTTAATTTTAGCTTTATTATTTTCTTTTTTAACATTTTTGTTAGGAATATCTT
>JAVYNJ010000012.1:0-19295 GCA_038735675.1 Nanopusillaceae archaeon
ATTTATTAGACGTTGTATTTGTTAATTTAAAGATTTAATAAAAAATATAAATAATGATGATCTGCCAGTCTTCTGAAAAATGATGATATTTTAAATGCTGAGATTTTTATATAATTTTCTAACATATACTTACTTATGGACAAAGTATCAAAAATTGTTATAACAATTATTGGAATCTTTTTTGGATTACTAGGAATATTTTTTATAACAGTAGTAGGCAATCTATTTCTATTTTCTTTAAATATATTATTATATATACTGTTTTCTAGCATTGCAGAGGATCGCATAACTTATGTTATCGGAAATCTGCTATTAATTTCTTCGTTGCTAGCAATGATTGGTTTCTTTACAGGAATAACAACTCTAATACCCTTTAGAGTAAATTTCTCACAAATTTCTGGAGCTTTTAGTGTAATAGCATTATTGTTATTCTTTATATATTATCTTTATAGCACTTTAAAAGAAATTTTACAGTCTATAGAAATAAAATTAAAGAAATAAGCAGAATTACAATTATTAAGCTATAAAAAGGCTCAGAAATAATTAGAGTACCAATAGGAGTTCTTGTAGCAATAGATAAAGGTATTTGTTTAGTATATACATATTTTTTATTTTTTCCCTCTAAATAACCTTCTACATTAATTATAAAATTGCATCTACCTAGTCTAAGAGGATATATTTTTGTTTTAATTTCGTAAGATTCTCCATTATTTAATCTAGAAATATTGAAACTTCTTTTTTGTAAACCGTCTACTAAAATAATATTTTGACACTCTGATTCTGGAAACGTAACAGTTATATTAACAAAATTTCCATAACAACTTGAAGGATTATATATTTTTATCCTCAAATCATAAGGTGAAAAATCTGTTATTAAAATACTATCCCAGCTTAATGGAGAAACATAAATGTTTAAACATGGATTAACAATTCTATAAGTATGCTCTAAAACATTAAGATTTCCTGCAAGATCTAAGGCAATTATTTTTACATTACAAATTTCAGATGGACATTCTTTCGAAGAAAGAGTTATATTGTTCTCGTAATATGAATTAAATCTACAAAAAGGAGAAAAATCATAATAAGGAATATTATTTATATATAATTGACAAAAATATAGATAATTATCATCTATAAATTCTATATGAATCGTAGAAGGTAATTCTATATAATTTTCTAAATTTTCTAGAATTATGTTTGGATTAATTTTATCTAGAATTTTAATATATAATTTAACTGGCTCATTTTGACTTAAAGATACATGACTTCCGTTTAAATTATATAAACCAAGTAAAAAATAAGTATCTTCAAAAGGCTCTGTTGTAATATTCAAAACTCTCTTAAAACGGTTATCTAAGCAAAAAGGATAAGTTCCGGGATAATTAGTAGAGTAATATCTTGAAGAAAACCCAACATGTGAATTTATAGAATTATACAAATAAATAGAACTAGAACCTTCACAATCTTCAGAAGAAAAATTTATGGGAATTCTGTATTGATTATTTCTTATTTCACATCCGTAATTTAAATAACCTAATTGATTACAAAAACTTGCATGAGTATTTCTTTCTATTGAATATAACCCTATCAAACAAGAGTTTTGAACATTAATATTACAATATAACTCATTTTGAGAATATACAACTGTAAATGAAATAACAAGCAAGATTAATATTAATTGTAAATTTAATAAGACCTTTTTAATTAACATAATTTTTATATATATTTTTTATTTTTTAATTTTGATATAAAAGATAAAAATTAAAAAATAAAATCTCAAAATTATTCAAAAAATTAAAAATTCTCTAAATAAAGAAACTAAAAAATTTTTATTAATCTTTTAAAAAATTAAAATTTATTTTATAATTTTTAATTTATGACAATATTAAAAGAATTTGAGTATGAAGATCACATGTCTGATATAAAAATTGTTGGCCATGGAAATACGCCAAAAAGAGCTATAGAAGCTGTAATTTTAGGAACAGCAAACTTAATTTATGATACAGAAAAAGTAGATAAAAAAGAAACAATAGAAATAACATTTAAAACTAATGATATTTTAGAGGCAATATATAACTCTGTAAAAGAATTTCTTAATTTATTTTATTTTCAAAAATTTGCAATAAGAGATGTTAGAGTAAAACATTTAAGAAAAATAAAAATTAGAGATAAAAAAATATATTTTTGGGAAACTAATATAACTTTTTTTGGAGAAAAATATGATATAAATAAACATGGATATAAGAAAGAAATAAAATCTGCAACTTATTATGACTTATCAATTAAAAAAATAACAAAATCTCATTGGCTCGTTGAAGTAGTTGTCGATGTTTGATTTCTTTTCTCAAAATATTTATACATCGCTACATTAAGAAATAGATAAGAATAGGTATCAGATATTACTATAAATAACCAAACCATAGAAAATTCTTTTACAATTGGCAGATCTACTATCAAAATTAATGGAATTAAAACAAATAGTATAAATATTTCCATTAGTAATCCAACTTTTAAAGATAACTTTATTCTATCATTAAAAGATAATTCTTTTTCTTGAAATACATTAGTAGCTAAAACAATATTATTATCTATAGCGAACCCTAAGATTCCGAGCATTGCTACAACTCCTATAAAACCTAATTTTAGTCCGAATAGATTAATTAATGTTAAAACAAGTATAAAATCCCAAAATATAACTAATAAAATACCGAATACTGGTTGCTTTTTCCTAAATCTAAGCATTATAAAAATACTTATCAGTACTGTAGATATTATAAATAATCTGATTAATTGTTCAAGAACCAATTCACCTATATAACTGCTAAATTCTTGTACTGTTATTAATTCCTCAGAAATATTTTTTTCTTTGAGAATATTCAAAAATTCTTTAATATCCTTTGCAGAAGTCTCTATATAAATATTTCCTCCACTTACATAAAGATTGTAATCGGTAATACCTAAATCTCTTAATATAGATTCTACCTCCAATTCGCTAATTAATTTAGGAAATACAATTAAATTTCCTCCTGTAATTTCTACACTAAAGTCTACTATGCTATTAAAAACTAAAAATCGATATAGCAAGTAAGTTGTTGCTACTATCAATATAGATATAGAAATTACAAATATTTGCTTATAGTATTTTTCTATAAAAGAAATATAGACTTCGTCTAATTTCATTTCTTATTTTAAATAGAAAAAAATTAAAATATTTAACAAAATATTTTTAAATGAAATCTTTTATGTATTTAGTAGAAATTATTTTGGCTATTTTACTGCTCATTTCTTATTTATATTATATAAAAAGTCCAGAAGATATTCAAAAAATTCTATCAAATTTTGAAAAAAAATACTATTTAGATACTATATTGCTTTCAGCAAAAGAAATATATGATTTAAATTTTGAAGAAACTTTCAGAATTTACTATTTAATGTTTTCTGACAGTTTAAAGGGCTTTTCTCAAAACTTAGAAAAATTAGAACTAGTTAGTTTAGATATAAACAATCAAGAATGTATAATGTTTTTTTATCCTTTTCCAAATATAGAAGATATTAACTATTATGATTACAATTATGTAAACTTTTTCATTTATAACATAGATGGAGAATTGTGTGAAAACTTCGCAGTATCGAAAGATTGGAAGATAATTAGAATAGATAAAATTCCAAATAGTAGAAATATTTCTCTATATTTAAAAGACTCTCTCAATCTTTCTCAGTTAGATCCCTATTCTCTATTTATCTTTGATAGTTTAGAAAATGAGATCTCTATAGAATCCATAGCTTACAATAATGAATATATTAATATATCTAACATACTATACAACCCGCTAGTTCACGTTTTACCAATATATATAACTATAAGGATCAAAGAAAATGATAAAATAAAAAATTTGGAATATTTATCTAGAAGATATAATATTTTGGAGTCATTAGTAGGAGATATAACTTCATTTTCGATTTTAGATAGCAACTGGTTAACAATATACTTAAACGATGCTTGTTATCTAAAAAAAACAATTGTAATTCGTTATTCTATATTACCTTCAAATAAATTTAAATTTAGAATATTTTCAAATTTAAATAAAGAAAGATGTAATGGTAATTATACAGTAAGTTATTATAAAAATAAATTTTTTGAAAAATATAATATCTTAAAACTTTTAAATCTAAAATTAAGCGAAAATCCTACAAATACAGAATATGAAAATGAATTATATCTAATTAATGGCCTAAATTTAGCAATATTAAAAATTTATGGTTCGTAGCCAATTTTATATAATTATCTTTGGACTTATAATCATATTTTTACTGGGATATATTTATCAAGTTTCTATATTTTCCAAAGAAGTATATAATTTTTTCTCTTACTATTCGAATATATTAAAATTTGTTTATTTTAAATCCTTTTTAGAAGAATATCAAAAATTTTTTTATTTGGATAATTCTAGCGTTTATCCAATGAGAGTATTCTATGATTGTGATCTAGATAGCTTATCTATAGATAATTATTTAAATTTTGAGAATATTTCAGTATTCGATAATAAATTTAATCAACTTCCATCAGCTTATGATGCTGATTATATTAATTTCACATTATTTAACAAAAAAAAGAAATACAATAACCTATGCGTCTTTGAAGGATATTTAGTTCAAAATTATAATTTTTCTAGTCAGAAAAAAATTTATGGATCACCAGTAATACATTTTGAAGTATATTTAGATAAGAAAATAACCTTAAATAAAGATATTTATATAAAGTTAATTAATAACTTAATAAAAGAAATATTTGTAGATTTTAATGAAGATTGTACTGAATTAAAATATTTTAATCCTGAAATAAGTATTAGTCTTAATTCTTTATCACTAAACAATTTAAATATAGAAATTATCGAAAAAAAATCTAATATAGCTGTTCTAAAAATAGAAAATCTTGGAAATTGTCCAGTAGATATAACAAAATTTTTTTATGAAACTGATAAAATTTATAAAATAATTCCAAATTCAAATGTAAATGCTACTTCTTTCGTAATATATCCTAAAAGATATGAAATATTTAATTTTTCTAATTTTGAAAATACTATCTGTTTAAATTCTTTAGGATTTAGAAAATGTGCACAACCACTTATTTTTTTAAAAGAAAATAATTTTTCTACAGATTGTTTTTTAGTCGGAGAGGAGTATGGAGGCTCTGTTCAATTAGAAATTTTTGTTAGTGATGCATTAAAGAATCCTTTAAAGTTAGAGGCTATGGATCCTAGTACAATTAGTTTTAACCCAGATATAATATATCCTGGTGGATATAATAGCGTAGGACTGACATATAAATATACTTGTCCCGTAGGCGTTACATATCTCAATATAGATCTAGAAGCTGTAGATACTATAACTGGAGAAAGATATTACATTGATACAATAAAAATAATTATTTCTAATTTGGCAGTATAGTAATATTAAAATTCACAACAATCTTCAAATGGAAGTTTTAAAATATAAAAATCTTTATTAAAATATAACTTATTTTTTGCTATTCTTGTTCTTTTAACTTGTTTAAATAAAATTTTATCAAAAGTTATTAGAGAATTCCTTATACCAAAAACTTTATAAAAAGCTTTTATTTCATATCTACCTGGAACTTCTGATTTATCGGAGGCAAACGATCCATATAGAAACGGAATGTCTCTTTTTTTTAATATATTAAACAAAAAAATATAGCTATATGGATCTTGAATTGCATTTTTAAGAGAAATCAACAGTGATTGATTATTTTTTTTAATTTTATTAAAACAAAATTTATCCAAATTTGTAAAATAAAATTTTTCTTTGGAATATAAATCTTCTAAAAAGATGCCATTAAAATAATAGTTATTTAATAATTTTGAATTATCTTCTAATTTATATCCTTTTATAAATATCAAATCGTTGTATAAATCTTCTGAATAAAAGAGATCTGAAGCTAGTTTTAAAGTTTCTTTAAAATTTTTGTTTTCAACTATAGCTAAATAATAAATATCTATTTTTTTAAAATAAAATATATTTTCTAATTTAAATATTTCTAAATCTCTCCTATTTTTTATATAATATCCAAAAATAACTTTTTTAATATTCCTTTCAATATATTTTTTTGCTAATTCTTCTTCGTTATATTGCGGAATTGCTATATCATACATAAAAATAAAGTATAAAAAATAAACTTATTTTTTGCTTTTACTAACAGATATCGATTTGCTAGTATGTTTTTTATAATCTTCCCAAAAAAACTCTAGATGTCCACTTATAGATTGTATAGGGCCAGAATATCCACACTCTAAACATATCCAAATTTTATCATTTGCAAAAAATGGAACAATATTTTCAGATCCACACATCGGACAAATAACTTTCATAAAAAATATTTACAACTTTCCAATATATAAACTATTCTAAATCTTTTTTGATTAACAATTTTATTTAAAAAAATCAATAAATATAGGGTATAATTTTGTATTTTACTTTTTTCATATACTCTCTATATTCATCTCCTAAATTTTCTATATTAAATTGCTCTTCTATATCTATCATGTATATCAAGAATCCTAGTGCTATAAAAGCTCCAGAAAGAGATAAGAAAGTTCTAAAAGATAGAGAATAACCTAATAAAAATAAAAAGTTTGCTAAATAGAATGGATGTCTAACTATTGCATTAGGACCTGTCATAACTACCTTATGATTTTTAAATGCGGCTAAATTAAAGCTCCAATATTTTCCATAAGAACTTAAAGACCACAAAGCAAATAATATTGCAACTATTTGAATAAAATAACCTGTATAAGCTACATATTCTTTTAGAAAATATTCTAAATTAGAATAATAAAAATAATAAATAAAAAACAGTGAAATCGCATACATAACTAAAAAATATGCTAAAAATGAATTTTTTTTAATTTCTATTTCTCTTTCTCTAACATTTACAATATGCTTATAAATACCAAACCCTAAAATTATACACCATACTAAAAGAAATATTTGGTTGATAATTGGAAGATCAAAAATGTTTTCCATTTTTATATTTATTTTATATTATATTTTTATATCTTCCTCTTCTTTCAATTTCTTCCAACTTTTTGATTACCCTTTCTGAATTTAAATTAGATCTTTTATATCCTTCTAAAAAATTTTTAAAAGAATCACATATCTTCCAATGTCTAGATTCAAAAGATTCCTTAAACAAATGTAAATCTACAGCAAAATCTTCTATTCTAGCAGAAAAATAACTTAAACCAAAATCGATTAAATATATAATCTCATTTTTTATCAATATATTTGATGTTGTCAAGTCTCCATGAACTATTTTGTTATTATGAATAATCCCAACTTGTTCTCCAATTTTGTATAATATATTTTCATGATCTAATTTTTCTAAAATATTTGAAACTCTTTCTCCTTCTATATACTCCATGACGATAATTCCTAAATCCTCATCAAAAAATATTATTTCCGGAACATTTATACTTTCCTTTAATTTATTAATTATTTTTACTTCTCTTCTGGTTCTGTGTTTTCTAAATTCTTTATCAATAATATAATTTCTATAATTTTTTCTATATCTCGCCTTTAAAATTGTAAATTTTTCTGTATATTTAAAGTAGATTTCGTTATCTACATCTTCATTTAATATTTCCCTCAATTTTTTTTTATCCAAATTAAATATAAATTCATTGTTATCTTTTAAACCTTCCAATAGAAATATTTTTGATTCAGCTCCTCGAAATATCTCCTTCATTTAATATTTTTTCTATTTTATTCTTAAATTCTATTGCTTTGTTATAAAATTCTTTTAACTCTTCTATATCTATTTCTGAAATTTCACCATGAGAGATTTTTTTTGCTTTTTCAAATATTTTGTGATACCAATCCAAAATTTCTTTATCATTTAATTCTTTTTTAAGATAATCTAAAATTTCAGATGGCTCTGGAGGTAAATATCCTTTCTTCATTAAGTAATATTGAGCTAAAGTAACAAATATACCATAAACGTTTTCAAAAGATTTTAATAAGTAGAATTTATAATTTCTAATACTTAATTCTATTTTCTTTTTTGAGATTTCTATTGCTTCTTCAGAAGGTTTTATTCTACCCATTTCCAATAATTTTTTTAAAGACCCAAACAATCCATAAGGATCTATAATTGCCTTACCCGTTCTCAAAATATTTATTAGAAGAGGGTCTCCATTCCTAGCCATATCCCAAAATACAGATAAAGTTAAAGTATTAATATGCAATTTCTTAAATTTATCTTGCGATAATATTTTGTTTAGACTATCGAAATAGTATACTGAAGTAACATTATCCCAAACATTGTAAACATCATCCACAACTATCAGTAAATCTATATCTGATTGTTGTTCGTTTTTTCCTTTTGCATAGGATCCAAACAATACAATAATTCTAACAAGACCATTAACCTTGTTTATCAACTCATTTCCAAAATCTAGAATCTTTTTTAGTATATCTTCGGGTACTCCCTCAACATCCATAAAAGTAAATTAGTCTTGTATTTTTCTAATATTTTTTGTATGTAATTCCCTTATGTCTTCTATATTAAGATATAACATAGCCAATCTATCAATTCCAAGACCCCAAGCAATTACCGGAACATTTATATTAAAAGGCTCTAACAATTCTCTTCTAAATATACCTGCACCTCCGATTTCCATCCATCCAAGTTTTTCATGTTTAGCATATATTTCTACAGAAGGCTCTGTAAATGGAAAAAACGCTGGATAAAATTTTATATCTTCTGTTCCAACAATATTAATAACTATTTCTTTTAATATTCCCAAAAGATCCCTAAAAGTTATATTTTCATCCAAAATTATTCCATCTAATTGATTAAATTCGATAAAGTGCTTTGCGTCAATTGTATCGTATCTAAAAACTTTTTCTATTATAAAATATTTCCCAGGGATTTTAGATTTTAGTAATTTTATTGCTGAGAATGCGGTGTCATGAGAAACTAAAATAGGGTGTTTAGCAACGTTATCCTCCCAGATATTAAAATATTTTAAATGCTGTCTTTTTACTTTATCAAATAATTCCTTTGGAAAATCTTCTATAGATTTTGGATTTTTTAAGTAATAAGTATCCATTAAAGATATATCTCCTGCTGGATGATCTTGAGGGATAAATAAAGAATCTAAGTTCCAAAAATGAGATAATACAATTCGATAATCTTCTATTTCTTCAAATCCCATAGAAACTAAATCAAATCTTATTTTATCTAAAAACTCTAAATATTTGTTATATTTTCCAATATTAGATGGGGGAACTTCTATATTAATATCGTAACTTCTAAATTTTTTATATTTCCAAATTTTTTTATCTAAGATCTCTTTTGTGTAATTATCTATATAATCTTCTGGATTATAGCTTTTTAAAAATTCTTTTCCTTTTTCATTTATTTTTGCATAATAAATTGTTTTTTCTTTAACTTCAATTATATTTTTCCTATTTAAAAATATTTTTAATTCTGATTCGTTAAAGATTCCTTTTTCGATTTTTTCTAATATATCTTCTTCTGTTTTTATATCTCTTTTAAATATTACTTTTTCATCTTTTATTTCAACTGCATCTTTCTTTTTAAGATATCCTAAAGCAAAATTTAACTCGTCGCTATCAAATATTTCTCTTAATTCTTCTAGTTTTACTTCCCCTCTTTCACGGACATAATTCAACAATCTTCTTTCTGGAAGCCCAATTTTTAAATATTTTTTCCCTAAATCTGATAAAAAATAATATTTTTTCTTCTCATCTTTTAAATCAACCAAATTTTTTGATTTCAAAAATCCCAAAGATCTTAAAATTTTATATTCGTCTAAATTTAGCTCTTTTGATAATTCTTCTAAACTTTTCCAATTTTCATCTAAAGATTTTAAGATCTTATATTCTACATTCGATATCATATTTTTAATAACTTATTTTTCAATAAATTTAAGCCAATTTCAAATCCAGAGAAAGGGTAAGATATTTCAAGTTTTTCTAAAATTTCTGGATTTATTTCTCCTATCCAACCAATTACTTGATTTTCAAAAATTATTTTTGCTTGCCTACCCTCAATTAAAAATTTGTAATTGGACTCTTCAAGCTGAAAATCTATATTTAATTCTTTAAATAATCTTTCTAAAACGGATAGAGAATCTGAAAAAGAAACTTCATTATCTGAATAGAGATAAATTAACCTATCTTCCTCGTAAATAGAATTATTTTTTAGAAATGCTATTCTTCCAACTTCAAATAATTTTGCTGGTAATTTAAGCTCTTTATATTCAGATAATGTTTGAAATATTGATGCTATTAGAGAAGACCTAACCGAATTATAATTTGAAGATACTGGATTCTCTAAAAGTATTATTTCTTCTTCGGAGAATAATTTATTTATTTCAGAATTTGTTAAAACTGGAGTATATAATTCTATACATCCACATCCAACCATTATCTTTCTCAAAAGATTAATTAATTTTCTTCTTTTAGATATGCTTCCTTTTGTATAAATAGTTACTGGTTTTGGTTCTATGTTGTTTATACCATAACCTATAATAATCTCTTCAGCTATATCTTGTTCAGAAATTATATCAAACCTATAATTAAGATATTTTATCTTTAAAATATTTTCTTCTATTTTTGCATCTAGTCTTTTTCTTTTCAAAGTATCTAAAATTTCTTGATTAGATAAAGAAAATCCCAAAATTTTAATTATTTTATTTAAATCAAAAGTTTTTTCTTCTATTTTTAGATTTGGAGTAATTATTTTTTTATCAGGATATATTATTTCAACTGTCTTTATTTTTCCTCCAAAATCTGCTAAAGCTAATGTAATGACATTTAAAGCTCTTAAAACTGCATCAAAATTTATTCCTGTAACATCAACAAATATATTTCTAGTATTAATATTCAAATTTCCGATATCATTAGAATTAATTATTGGAGGAAAAGAAATTATTCTATCACTGCTATCAACTAAAATTGGATATTGCTTAAAATTATTCAAAATATACCTATATTCTCTTCCAGCATCTGTTCTCTCTAAAATTTCATTTAAATTCATTTCTTTATTTTCTCCTAAAGGAATAAATTTAACATCTTCAGGATTAACAGCTTTATAAAATACGGGAAACTTAATAAGATCTAAATTATGAGTTCCTATTGCTACTTTTTTTCTTCTAGCTCCAAAAGATCTTGAAATTAAATTCTGAAATCTTATTATATCCAACAATCTATCTTCATTCAATTTCACGCCCTCTATAATTGCACAAGCGATATATGGTCTGATATTTTTTACAGAGTTATCAACAAAAACGCTTTTATCTGAAGATAACAAATTGTATTGAGGAATTCCTGTTTCTAAGTTTAAAATTCCCTTTAATTCTCTAATAATTCCAGTAATAGATAATAAATCGATTCTATAAAAATCTTTAACTTCTATTTTAATTTTATCTTTATTAATAGAATCGATCTCACATTTTATATTTAACAATATTTTTTCTAAATCTTCTAGAGAAATATCTAAACCTAAAAGAGATTTTAATTCCGAATAACTTACTTCTATAACAGCCATAAAAAATTAGATTTCAATACCTAATTTAGTTAATATTTCTTTTTCTTTTTCTTTACTTTTTAGATCTTTTCTAGAAATTCCTCTATACCTTGCACATGCGGGGCAAATATAAATTTTAACTGTATTGGTTTGAACTAAAAAAGGTTTTTGATCATCAGGAACATCAAGTTTAAGCCTAGTACCAACCCTTAATTCTATAGCCTTATCAATTCTAGTTAGCCTACCACAATAATAACATATAACATTTTGATATTTTTTGTATTTCATTTTCTAACTTTAGATTTAATTATTACAGCCATAGATAAGTAAATTTACAGAAAAGGTTTATAAAAATAAGCAACGTATTCTAATTACATGTTCCGGTCTTTCCAGTAGATTTAGACAATGAAAATTTAGTAAAAGCATATATAGAATCTTTTAGAAAAAGAGGGTTAGACGAAAGTAAAGTTTATAAAGCATTAGAATTAAATAGAAAAAGAAAGGAATTGCAAAAGTTACTAGATGAGAAGAGATCTTTAAAAAACAAACTTAGTAGATTATATAGCAATATTTTGGCTTTTAAGCAAAGAAAAGTAGATATTAATACTTTAGAAAATGAATTAAAAAAACTTGGGTTTAAATATGAAGATGGTTTAGAAGCAGAGATAATAAAGAAAATAAGAGAAGTAGATAAACAAATAGAAGATATAGAAAAGGAATATAATGCAGTATTGGAAGAATACATAAAAACCACATGGACATTTCCAAATATATTACATCCTGACGTTCCTGAAGGTGACGACACTTATAACAAACCAATTTATTATTGGGGTATAGTAAGAGTAACAAACGAGGAGAATTTTCAAAAAGAAGTAAGTCAAAATGGGAAATACAAATGGAAAATAATAGAATTAAGTAAGATACCAGAAAAGTATATAAAAGATAAAGAAAAACTTAGAGAAATTTACAAAATCTTAAAGGGCGAAATCGATTTTTACTATATCAATTATGATGATGTTCTAGATTTTGAATTATTAAACAAGGATGGATTAGTACCATATGTTAAGATAGATTGGGAACCTCTACATCATTATGATCTAATTGAAAAATTTAAATTAGCGGAAACTTCTAGAGCATCAGATGTCGCAGGATCAAGATTTTACTTTGAATTTGATAATTTTGCGTTGTTAGATTTAGCAATTAGCTTAGAAGGATTGAAATTCTTAGAAAAAAGAGGATATAAAATTACTATTACACCCTATATGTTAAAGAAAAATGTTTTGGATGGAATAATTACTTTAGATGATTATGAAGATATGATGTATAAAATAGAAAACGAAGATCTCTACTTAATAGGAACCGCAGAACACTCTATAACTGCATTCTATTATGATAGTATAATCGAAGAAAAAGATTTGCCAATAAAGATTGCAGGTTGGAGTGCTTGCTTTAGAAAAGAGGCTGGTGCACATGGTAAAGATACTAAAGGTTTATTTAGAATACATCAGTTCCATAAAGTTGAACAATATATATTTTGCAAGCCAGAAGATTCTGAAAAATATCATGAAGAACTAATTAAAAATCAAATGGATTTCTTTAGATTACTAAATATACCGCACAGAAAAATACTGATTGCCTCAAGAGATATGGGTAAAAGAAATTATAAACAATATGATGTTGAAGGATGGTTCCCTGGACAGCAAAGATATAGAGAACTTGGTTCAGGTTCAAATGTTACAGATTGGCAATCGAGAAGATGTAATATAAGATATAGAACAAAACATAATGAATTAGAATTTCTCCATACTTTAAACTGTACCTTAATAGCGGTTCAAAGAACTTTATTATGTTTATTAGAAAATAACTATGACAAAAAGAATGATAAGCTATTTGTACCAGAAATATTGGCTAAATATCTAAAATAATTTTAAATTTTTTATATATGCATATTTTTTATGAGTGAAGCAGATATAAATAAGATAATTGAAGAAGTCATATCTCTTGCTAAACAGGGATATAGAAAATCAGAGATTGGCAGAATTATAAAAGAAAAATATGGCAAAAATGTAAAATCACTATTAAACAAACCGTTATTAAGAATTTTAGAAGAAAATGGATTTAAAGAGGAAATTCCAGAAGATCTATTAAATATTTTCAAAAAAATAAATAGGATGATAAAGCATTTAGAAATAAATAAAAAAGATATAAATACTAAAAAAAGATTAGAAGAATACGAAAAATCTGTACAATGTTTGATAAAATATTACAAAGAAATCAAAAAACTTCCAGAAACCTTTAAATATTCTAGAGAGATAGTTAAAATGTATTCGGCATGATACAAAGATTTTTATATTTTTTAGAGGAAGTATCAGATAAAATAAAAGAAGAAATTGATAAAGGATCTAGAATTTTAGTTTTATCTTCGAATAATCCAGACGCTTTAGCTTCTTCAATTCTATTAATAAAATTTTTTTATAAAAACGATATAGAAGCTCATTTTAGATTTGTAAATGTTATAGATTCAAATCTTTTTGATTTATTATTTGGAGATGGAGAAAAAACATATGATCAAGATATAATATTTTTTTTAGATTTTGGATCAAGAATACTAGGAAAAATCGCCGAAAATTTGAAAAATACAAAAAAAAGATTTTTTATATTTGATCATCACGATCTAACATCTAAAGTTTTAAAATCTGAAAATCTTTATCAGATAAATCCAAATATTTTTGGTCTTAATGGAAAAAAGGATGCTTCAACATCAACAATAATTTATTACTTATTAAAAAATTTAGGATATATCTTTAAAGGAGAAGAAATATTATGTTTAGCAGGATCTATTTCTGAAAAACAAAACATAAAAGAATTATCGGGATTGAATAAAGAATTATTAAATGATCTTATAAATAATGACCTTATAGAAGTAAAAAAAGGCATAAAATTGGCAGGAATCAAGAATAAGCCTCTTTATAAAGCTCTAAGCTCCTCCGTTGAAATTTATATTCCAACCATCTCGGGAAGTGATGAAAAAGCAATAGAATTTTTAAAAAAAATATTTCCAGATAAAAAACCAGAAAAAATAGTTTATACTGATTTAAATCAAGAAGAAGAAAAAAAACTAATAAATGAGATTATTAAAATCCGAGTTCTAAGTAATATAATGTTAAATGAAGAAATATTAGGAGATCTATATATATTAAAAAATGAAAGAGATATAGGAGATTTAGAAGAGTTATCATTAATTTTAAAATCTGCCATATCTTCTCTTGAATATTCTACAATTATTAAATATTTTATAGAAAAATCCAATTTTGATAATTTAAGAGAATTAGAAATTTCTTTCAGATCAAAAATATCAAAAATAATTTCAGATATTTTAAAAAATAACATAAAATTCGAAGATAATGATGGAATAATATTGATAGAATTAAAAGATAAGGCAATTCTATCTCCTTATATTTCCGAAATTTTGTCTTTCAACAACATACTAGATAAAAAAGCCTATATAGTTTATGAAGAGTTTAAAGATTACTATAGAGTTTCTATTAGTAGAAATAAAAGAAATGAAGAAATTCCAAATTTGATAAAGGGATTAATGGATAAAATAGAAATTTTTTATGGTACAGAAAGCTATAACACATTTTATGTCAAAAAAAATTATTTTAATGATTTTATTTCTACATTCGTAAGTATTTTAAATAAATTCTCTTAGATGGTATATCCTTTTTCTTTTAATCTTTTATAACTTTCCCTTAAAATTTTTCTAAATATGTTTCTTTTATTTAAATTACCCAATTTAAGCGCTGCTTTTCTTAAACTTCCTTCTTCTATCAGTATTTTTAATAAATCTCTTTGCTTTTGTGTCAAGCTTTGATCTTTTTCCAAAACAAGTTTTGCAAGTTCTATTAGATCAATTTTCTTTCCATCCCAAGCAAAGTCTTCAGAAGAAATATCTTTTCTAAATATTTCAACAGGCTCAAATCTAATTATAAAAACTTCTTTATTTTCATTTATTGATGGATAATATTTTTTTAATTCTCTTACCAACTTATCTTTAGATTCAAAGCCATCTAAATTTACCTCTTCCTCAGTTATCTCCTTTATTTTTTTAGTATATATATCAATAACTCTGAATTTTCCAATTACTTTTCCACCACAATGAGCTATAAAAATATCTCCTTTTCTTAGATTTGGTCTTGTTATACGTATTGTTATTCTTTTTTTACCAGATATTAAAGCATTTCTGTATATTCCAAGAAATTGTATATTTTTCATTTTTATATAATCTTAATGTTATTTTTATAAAGCAAATATAACATTTTTTCTCTAGATATGTTAATATTTTTTAATATATTATCTAAATCTTCTAATTTAATTTCTTTATTTTTAGAATATTTTTTAATTTCATACCAAAATCTTTTAATTATGTCTCTTTTTCCCTGATTTTTTACTATAGCATCTTTTAAAGGAATTTCTAAATAATATGTTTCTAATAAAATTTTTATTAAAAGATTTATTCTGTCAGGAACACCTAATATACTACCATCAAGTTCAATTCTTACATGAGGTAAATTTAAATCTTTAAACAAATATTCTGTTGCTTTATACCACTCTAATCCAACATCAACTACTCCACCAATTATAAAAAGATCATAAAATCTTAGCAGATCCTCATTTAAGATTAAATCTCCGTTTGGATCTAATATGGCTGCTTTATATCTTTCTAATGAAATATTTTCAATATTTTTAAACAAACGAACCATATTATTTCCCAAAAAATCTAAATTCAAATTTCCAACAATAATAAGATTTGTATCAAATAAAAAATCTCTTATTGTTGATAAAGAATGTTGCAATTGAGTTATTAAACTTTTTTTACCTTTTCTTGAATGCAAATTAAATAAAGATAAATCTATTAAAAATTTCTTTTCATTATCTAGCTTACTTAAAATTAAATTTTTATCTAAATTTATTTCATTACTTGCTCTACTATTTAAATTTACCGAAATAATATTTTTATATATCTCCATTCCCTCATCTAAATATATTTGCTCTTTATTTAATAACCAAGAAACTAAAATCCTTTGGGCAGTATTTTTTTTATATTTTTTACGGAATTTTCTAATTGTTAAGTAATTTTGATACTCTGAAAATATTTTTTCTAATATCATAACTTTGTAAAATATTTTTTACATAATTAATATCTTAAATACCGGAATGATTAAATTTAAAAAAAATTTTAAAAAATATTTTTAATGGTAAGAAAAATAATACTGTTAATTCTTTTGATTGCAGTTATTGCTGGATTCGTATTTTTCTCAGGAAAAAAGACAGAAAAAATTGAAGATCAAATAAAAATAACTGAAAATCAATTAAAGACTATTGAAGTTGGAAAAAATAGTTTTACTATAAGTTTTCCAACAGATTACATTGAATTGAAAATAGGAGAAGAATATATACTACCTATTAAAGTAGATATTCTAGGAAAAACTTCGGCAAAAGTTTTAGTTGGTATTGCTCCAGCTGGTATAGAAGTTTTAACTAATGGTACTACTCTACAGGAATCTGGAGTTATTGAAGTTAAATTTAAAATAAGTAAATATGCTCAATTAGGATTAAATAAAATTTTAATGATATTAAAGGATGATTTTGGAAATGAAAAGGAATTTTGGATAACTATAAATATTTTATCTTAATTTTTTAAATTATTAAATCTTATGGAACCAAAAATTTATATAAAAATACTAAAATTTTCTGAAGATGCTCCAAAAATAATTGCTATTTCTTCTAAAATTACTCTTTCCAAAAAATCCTTAGATAATATAATCGATATCTCTGAAAATGAAATAGAAAATTGGATTAATGAAACTTATAAAAGATTTCATTTTAGCCCATGGGAACATGTATCGTACACATTTATAATTGATGGCCTCAGTAGAATTGCTTCTCATCAATTAGTAAGACATAGAATTGCTAGTTATACACAAATGAGTCACAGACATACAGAAGGTTTTTTAAGAAAATTAGTTGAAGAGGCTTCAAAAACAATTAATATAAGCTGTGAAAATTCAAAAAATAGATACGAATGTTATTCTACAGTAATAAATCGAGTAAAAGACTATTCTAATAAATTTGAAATTGCTTCTATCGGTTTTGTTCCTCCAAGAATACCAAGAAAAGAGCTAGAGATTTGGGCCGAATCTGTATTAGAATCTACTTCAAAATATTATTTGTTATTATCAAAAAATGTTCCTCTCGAAGAAGCTAGATATATTTTACCTGATAGTGTTAGAACTAGAATAATTGTAACAATGAATGCTAGAGAGCTTATACAGTCATTTTTACCACTAAGAATGTGTTCAAGAGCGCAATGGGAAATAAGATATATTTCATGGAAATTATGGGAAGAATTAATGAAAATTCATCCTCAAATATGGAAATATGCTGGGCCTTCTTGTATTTTAAGAGAGAACACTACTAAAGATGAACCAAAACCATTATTAGATTATCTAAATGGAAAAGAAAAATTTACAATAGAAAGATGCCCAGAATTAGTTAAAAATATTGGAATTTCTCATTGCTTAAAAAATTCTATGAATTTTTAAATAATAAATAACCCATCTACTTGTTTTTATTTTCTATTCTTTTTTTTAAGAAAGGCATTTGATTATAAGCTTCATCCAATATTAAATTATACAATAGTGCTAATATACTCTCCTCTAAATTTTCCTCAAACAAAACATTATTAAGTGATAAGGCAAATAAATAAATTGCTTCTTTATAACCATCAACTATTTCATTTACCTTTTTTATAAATATTTTATTTTTATAATTCAAATCCATCTCTTTTACATTATCAAGATGATCGTAAATTTTTATTTTTTCTTTTTTCTCTAAATTATCCGGATCTATTTCAATTAAATAAATTTTTGATTTGTTATATAATATCATTTTGTCAGTAGGATCGTTAATAGAAATCGAAGTATTTATAGATTCACTTCCAGCAATAATATAGTCTAAATTACTCTTTTTTAAAATTCCTTCTGTGAATAATAAATATTTAAAAATTTCTTTGTAGAATCTTGATTTTTCATTATATAAATCGAATAAAACTTTCTTTTTAATTGGTAGTTTATAAATTTCTTTAGTATTATATTCTAATTGATAAACATTTTCAATCGAGATGTTATTTTCGTAAGATATTTTTCTATCAAAAAAGCTTCCATGTTCCATTTCAATTATATGATCTAAAGAAAAGAATTTGAAATCTCTAATAAGTATATTTTCTAAATTTTCTAGATTTCCTTGCTTTAGGTATTTTTTTATTAATTTTTTATTAAAAGCTAAAAGAGGTAAGGCTCCAGGAATATCAAGAATTTTTTTATGTCCAAAATCAATATATACTGCACTTGGCAAATTTGTATAATACAAAATAATTTCTAATAATCGTTTTTTCATATCATCATCATTTATAGCTAAATTAAATTTTAAAATTTCTGGATTAATATGCTTTTTTTCTAATTCTTTTAAATTTTTATTGAGTGAATAAAAGCTGTAAAGCTCGTTAATAAGTTTTTTAATAAGAATTAAATCTAAGTCAAATTTATTTTTAATCCATTTAATTGCATTAATTTTGTTCTTTCCCCCTAGAGAAATTATTTTTCCACGATGTTTTTCTAAAATTTCATAGTATTTATTTAATTCTAAAAAACCACTTATTAAA
>JAVYNJ010000013.1:0-17622 GCA_038735675.1 Nanopusillaceae archaeon
AATCTTTCATATTATTTTCAAAAATATTCATAAAAATAGTTTGAATTTCATCATTTAAATTATGTGCTGTAGCAATTTTTGTTAAATTTAGATCTATTGAAGCTTTCCACATTAACCATCTTCTAAAAACACCACATATAGTACAAGGCTTTATCTCTTTAATATTTTTTACAATTTCATCAAGTTCATATCCAAAATAGTCTTTAAATTTGTATATTTTTATCTTCCATCCATATTTTTTTGCTATTTTTAATAAAAACTCAGTATTTTTTGTTCTATATCTTTTTATTCCTTCATCTATATGAATTCCAAAAACTTCAATATTAAAATAATCTTTATATTTGTTTAAAAAAAACATCAAGGCATTGGAATCTTTACCTCCAGAAACACCTACACCTATTTTATCTCCGGATTTTATTAATTTATATTTTTCTATTGTTTCTAATACTTTATTTTCATAATATTGTATAAAATGGTCTTTACAAAAGTATTCATTGTTATTGTAATAAATTGCTTTTTGATCACATCTTGAACATTTCATAAAAATTTAAAGGTTTCTATAATTAAAGACTTAAATGGTAAAAAGAACAGGACCTACTAATATTAATTTGAGAAAGTTAATTCATACTTTAAGGAAAGTTGGTAGAGAAAATAATGCAAGAATATGGATATATGTCTCTGAATTATTAAGTAAACCTACAAGACAAAGAATTGAAGTAAATTTAGGAAAGATAGATAAACTGACAAAAGAAGGAGATGTTGTAGTAGTTCCGGGAAAAGTTTTAGGATATGGAAAACTTACAAAAAGAATAACAATTTCTGCTTGGAAATTTTCTGAATCAGCTTTAGAAAAAATAAAAAACATAAATGCAGAAGCAATTAGCATAGAAGAATTAATAAGGATAAACCCAAAAGGATCTAATGTAAAAATAATAATATGAATAAGATATATATAAATGCTGAAGGACATGTTCTTGGAAGGCTGGCATCACATGTAGCAAAACTTTTATTAGAAGGAAATGAAGTTCATGTTGTTAATTCTGAAAAAATAGTTATTACAGGAAAATGGAAAGTAGTTTTACAAGAATGGAAGCACAAAGTATTAGAAAGAGGAGATTGGATAAAAGGTCCTTTTTATCCAAAAAGACCAGACAGAATATTTAGAAGAGTAGTTAGAGGAATGTTACCAAAAAATACTAGAGGGAGAAATGCTCTCAAAAAGTTACGTGTTTATATTGGAATTCCAGAAGAATTATCAAATGTACAATTTTTAACTTTTAAAGATTCTTTAATAACTGAAAAAATAAAAAATAGTAAAAGAAAAATATGGTACGTTGAATTAGGAACTTTATCGAAACATTTAGGGGCAAATTTTTAAATATGTTTTTAATTAAATTTTAAAATGATAATCGTATCTGCAAAGAGAAAATCAGCAATTGCTAAAGCATATATTAGGGAAGGAAACGGAAGAGTAAGAATAAACTCTATTCCAATAGAGTTTTATGAACCATATTTAGCAAGATTAAGAATAATGGAGCCATTAATTTTAGCTGGAGAAGAATTTATATCTAAAGTAAATATTGATGTAAAAGTTACTGGCGGAGGATTTATGGGAAAAGCAGATGCTGCTAGGACAGCAATTGCGAAAGGACTGGTTTTATATTTTGAAAATGAAAAATTGAAAAATCTTTTCTTATCATACGATCCTTGGTTATTAAAATCAGATCCAAGGAAAAAAGAACAAAGAAAATCTCCTACTTCAAAAGCAAGAAAACATTATCAAACTTCTTACAGATAATTTATTTTTCTACTTTTTCTTCAGTTTGTTCAGTTTGTTCAGATTTTTCTACCTCACCAACAATCTTAGATACAATCCATATTTGTCCCATTGCCTTTACTAATTGATGTTGGACAATAATTCCTTTTACTCCTTTTTTAACTAAACTTCCTTCTGCTACTTTTATTTTCCAGCCATATATTTTATTATTAGAAATTATTGCATCTTCAACTTCTCCAAGATAATATCCTTCTTCTGTATAAACTTTTGATTTGTACGTACTGGATAATTTCTTTAATTTAATTGCCATAGAAATATATTGGTATTTGTAAGAATATAAACCTTTGATATATTATACAAAAACATATGGCAGAAAATAATAAAATAAATGAAATTAAATTAAGAGTTGGTGAAGCATATCAAAAGGATGTTTATAAAGGAATTGTAAGAATAGATCCCGAGGCAATGAAAAAACTTGGAATAAGATCTGGTGAAATAGTTGAAATTGAAGGTAAAAAGAAAACCGTTGCTAGAGCATATCCAACATCTCCTGAAGACGTGGGATTAGATATAATTAGAATGGATGGATATACTAGAAAAAATGCTGGAGTTGGTTTAGGATCTTATGTTATTGTAAGAAAGGCAGATGTAAAGGAAGCACAAAAAGTAATATTAGCTCCAGCTCAAAGGGAAGTAACGTATTCAATACCTTCATCATATCTACAAAGAATTTTAATAGATAGACCAGTAGTAAAAGGAGATATTATTGTTGTTTTACCCAGTTATAGAAGAAATTTAGAGCCATTTTTTGAAATAGACTTTGAATTGTCAATATTTGAAAACATGTTTTCCTTAGGAATAGGGCCAGAACTTAAATTGATGGTAGTTAATACAATCCCGAAAGGACCCGTTATAATAACAGAAAATACGGAAATAGAATTACTACCAAAAGCTGTAGAATTAAAAGAGGAATTACCCGAGGTAACATATGAAGATATCGGAGATATGAAAGAGGTTGTAAATAAAGTTAGAGAATTAGTAGAACTACCTTTAAGATATCCAGAAATATTCGAGAAATTAGGTATAGAACCTCCAAAAGGAATATTATTGTATGGTCCTCCAGGTACAGGAAAAACTTTATTAGCGAAAGCAGTTGCAAATGAATCTGGTGCACATTTTATTGCGATAAATGGACCAGAAATTGTATCAAAATATGTGGGGGAATCTGAAAAAAGATTAAGAGATATATTTGAAGAAGCAAGAAAAAATGCACCATCTATAATATTTATAGATGAAATAGACGCAATAGCTCCGAAAAGAGATGAGGCAGTAGGAGAAGTAGAGAGAAGATTAGTTGCTCAATTATTAACTTTGATGGATGGATTAAAAGAAAGGGGTAAGGTAATTGTTATTGCAGCAACAAACAGACCAGAAGCAGTAGATCCGGCATTAAGAAGACCTGGAAGATTTGATAGGGAAATAGAAGTTCCAGTTCCAAATGAAGAAGGAAGATATGAAATATTAAAAGTACATACAAGAAAAGTACCTTTAGGTAAAAAAATTATAGAAGAAGGAAAAGAAAGATATGTTCTGCTAACTGAAGAAGAAAAAGAGAAATTATTAAAAGAACTAGCATCAATAACATATGGTTATGTAGGTGCGGATTTATCTGCTCTAGTAAAAGAAGCGGCAATGAATGCTATAAGAAGAATATTGCCAGAAATTGAATTTTATGAAAATAAAAAACTACCCCCAGAATTATTAGAAAAACTAGTTGTTACTGAAGAAGATTTTAAAGCAGCATTAAAAGTTGTTCCGCCATCAGCAATGAGAGAAGTTTTGATAGAAGTACCTAGAGTAAAATGGTCTGATATTGGTGGATTAAATCAGGTTAAACAAGAATTAAAAGAAGTTGTAGAATGGCCATTAAAGTATAGAAACATATATAGAAAGTTAGGTATAGAACCTCCAAAAGGAATATTATTGTATGGTCCTCCAGGTACAGGAAAAACTTTATTAGCGAAAGCAGTTGCAAATGAATCTGGTGCAAATTTTATAGCAATTAAAGGACCAGAAATATTTTCAAAATGGTTTGGAGAATCTGAAAAATTAATCAGAGAAATATTTAGAAAAGCAAGACAAGTTGCACCAACAATAATATTCTTCGACGAAATAGATGCTATAGCTCCAAGAAGAGGATACTATATGGGTACTAGGGCTGTGGATAGTATAGTAAATCAGTTATTAACGGAATTAGATGGTATATCTTCAAGAGGAGATGTAATTGTTATTGCAGCAACAAACAGACCAGATATGATAGATCCGGCATTGTTAAGACCTGGAAGAATAGATAGAATAATATACGTTCCTCCACCGGATTATGAGGCGAGATTAGAAATATTAAAAATACATACGAGAGGTATGCCTTTAGATTTAGATGTAAATTTGGAAGAAATAGCAAAAATTACTGAAGGATATTCTGGTGCAGATTTGGAATTATTAGTAAAAGAAGCTGCAATATTTGCAATGAGGGAAGCTATAGATGAAATTAGAAATAGTAAAAAGGAAATTAGTGATGAAGAATTGTTAAAAGAAGTAGAAAAGAAAGAGATTACAGTAAAAATGAAACACTTCAAATTAGCATTAGAAAAAGTAAAACCGTCAATAACGAAAGAAATGGAACAATTTTACAAGAACTTTGCAGAAACATTTAGAAAAAGAATAATGCCAGAAGAAGGTAAATATTATGGATAAAGATAGGTTTTTTCCTCAAATAAAATTTTTTGGAGAAGATTTAAATGAAAAAATAATAAATACAAAAGTTTTGATTGTCGGTATTGGTGGATTGGGAAGTTGGTTAGCAGAGATATTTGCCAGATGGGGGATAAAAAGAATTGGTATTATAGATCATGATAAAGTTGAAATTTCAAATTTATCAAGACAGAACTATTTAGAGGAAGACTTGGGAAAAAAGAAAATAGAATGTTTAGAAAGTAGAATTAATAAAGTAAATTCTGCTATTAAAGTTGATAAATATGAAAAAATAAATTTGGAATATTTTAAAGACTATGATATATTCTTTGATTGCGTCGATAATATAGAAACAAAATATTTACTTAATGAAATAAGTGTTTATTTAAATAAACCATACATTTTTGGAACTATTGTTGGAGAAAAAGGATTTTTTGGATATATTAATCCAAAGGACTTTTGTTTTTATGATATATTTAAAGGTAAAAAAGAAGTTTTGACAAATAAACATATAGGAATTGAGGTCTCTTCGGTAATGTTTTTATCATCTCTCATGGCTAAATTATTTATTAAAACATTTTTAGATAAAAGATCAAGAGTATTTCATTTTAATTTATCAGATTTCAAAATAGAAGAAATTAAAGTAAACAGAAAGGAATGTAAAATTTGTATAAAAAAAGAGTTCGAATATTTAAAATAATGGATTTATATGAAGTTTTACTTAATATAAAGAATAAAAAAGAGCTAAGAAATTTATCGGAAGACTTTTTATATAATTTACTTATTCGTGAATTAAAATCTAGAAAAAACATATTTGAGAAAATAGAGAAAGCAAAAAATTTTAAGGAACTTAAGAGAGATGAAGAATTTTTATATTTTTTTAAAGAAATAAGAAAGAAAATACATGAAACCTTTGGAGTATTTGCTCCAAAGGATTTAAGAAGGATATATAAAATTCTATATGAAGATCTTAGTTTAGAGGAAAAGATAATAGAAATATTAATGCTTAGTTTATCTACGAAAGAAAGATTGAATTTTTATAAAGAAATTTATAAAAAAATATTTTTAGAAGACCCTGTGGAAATTATGGATTTAGCTTCTGGTTTAAATCCGATATCTATATTTTTTAGTGATAAAAAACCTAAAAGATATTTTTTTGTAGATATTTCCGAAGATATTATAGACATAAATTATACTATTTTAAAACAACTAAATATAGAACCTATAGGATATTGTTCGGATATTTCAAATTTTAATAAAGATTTTTTAAAGAGAAAATATCAATATATTTTTCTCTGGAAAACAATACCAATTTTAGAAAAAATAGATAAAAAATTACCAATCAATCTATTATCTATTTTAGATTTTGATTATATAGTAATTAGCTTTCCACAAAAGAGCTTAGGAAAAATTAAAAAGTTGGGTTTAGCATGGAGATATTGGATAAAAAAGGTAGCTAAGAAATTAAATTATAAGATAATAGAAGAATTCGATATACCGTATGAGTTTTTTATAATACTATCTAAATAAGATTTTTTATATTTAATATAAAAGGATTTTTATTATCTTTTTTAAAAATCCAGAGTTCTATATCAACGTTATCATAATTTTTGTATCTTTTTGCAAGATCCAGCATTTTTTCTATATCATATTTGTAAGTTTTTTCTATATTACTAATTTCTTTTGAAGTTCTTTTGATTTGTATTAACTTTATTTTAATTTTATCTTTGTCAGGTTTTATTGCTATAATATCTATAGGAGATTGTGATGCCGGACTTCTCCATACATCCCAACCATTTTCTTCTAATATTTTCTTTGTTTTTCTTTCATAATAATAACCTATTTTGTATTTACTTGCCATAAAAATATATTTTTTTCTAAGACTATTTATTTTAATGAATATTAATGAATATTTTGATCATATTAAAAAAAAGTTTTTTGAAGCTTATGAGATTGCTAAAAAAGCAAGAGAAAAAGGATATGATCCCGTAGACTATGTTGAGATATCATATTCTGAGGACATGGCGGAAAGAGTAGAAAAGTTAATATTAACAATAAATCCACTAATAGAAAAAATAAATCTAACTAATAAAATAAGAGAAATAGAAAAGCAATACGGATCCTTAACATTTTCTACTATACTAGAAATTGCTAATTATGTTTCTGACGAAATATATAAGTTAACTAAAGATAAGATTCTATCGATAGAACTTGGTTTGAGAACAGCTTTTGCATATCATACTCTAGGAGTTGTTGCAGCACCTACAGAGGGAATTGTTAAAGTTTCTTCTAAAAGAAGAAGAGATGGAAAAGAATACATTGCAATATACTACGCAGGTCCAGTTAGATCTGCTGGAGGAACACCGGCAGCATTTTCTGTAATTATTGCAGATTTTCTTAGAAAAAAATTTGGATATTCAGAATATGATCCAACAGAAGAAGAGATACTTAGAAATATAAGTGAGGTTTTTGAATATAAAAGGCTAGAGCATCTTCAATATACTCCAAAATTAGAAGAACTGAGATTTGTTATTGAGAGATTGCCAGTAGAAGTTACAGGGATAGCAACTCTAGAAGCAGAAGTATCCTCTTATAAAGATTTACCAAGAATAGAAACTAATAAAATTAGAGGCGGAATGGTTTTAGTTTTAGCTGAAGGGTTATGTCAAAAAGCAGAAAAGTTGTGGAAAAAACTAGAACCGATATGTGATAAATACAATTTGTCTAATTGGAAATGGTTAAAAGATTTTAAATCTTTAAAAGAGAAATTATATGTATCTCAAGAATCTTCTCAAAACGAGATTATAAAACCTAACTGGAAATATTTATCACAAATTACTGCTGGAAGACCGGTAATAGCCTTACCATCACAAAAAGGAGGATTTAGATTAAGATACGGAAAATCTAGGACTAATGGACATTCTGCAATTTCTATACATCCAAGTTTACCTATTTTATTATTTAATTTTTTAGCTTATGGAACCCAATTGCCTGTAGAAAGACCAAGAAAAGCAGGAGCTATTACATTTTCCGATACTTTAGAGCCACCAGTAGTAAGATTGAAGGATGGAACCGTTTTGAAAGTTTCATCTGAAAAATTAGCAAAAAAGATTATGAAAAAGAAACTTTTAGACAAAATATTATTTTTGGGAGATATATTAATAACATATGGGGATTTTATACAAGGAGGACATCCTTTGGTTCCTGCAGGATATTGTGAAGAATGGTGGGTACAAGAAGTTATGATAAATGCATCTAAGAAAACAAACTTTTCAGTTAATTTTAATTATAATAAACCTTTAGATCTTCAGGAAATTTCTGGATTAAAAAATCTTTCAGAATTTTTATCTATAAAAGAAGAAAGATTAGAAAAAATATTAAAATATCCACTAAAATTTAAACCCACTTTAATTGAAGCTTTAAAAATATCTTTAAAATTAGATGTACCTTTACATCCTACATATACTTTTCATTGGAAAGATATCGATTATAAGGATGTTTTAGATTTGATCGAAAATTTAAAAAATAAGGCAAAGATAATATATTCGAAAAAGAAATTTTTTGTTAAAATTGCAAAATTAATTGAAATAGAAAAAGACGAAAATATAAAAAAGATTTTAGAAGAAGCCCTAATTCCACATCTAGTTAAAAAAAATAAAATAATAATAAAATATCCATATGCAACAGCTTTATTAGTACAATTAGGATATTTAGAGAAAATACCAAGCAATAAAAACAATGGTTTAGAAGCAATACAAGAGATATCAATTGTAAAAATAAGAGATAAAGTTGGTACTTACATAGGTGCTAGAATGGGTAGACCGGAAAAAGCAAAAATAAGAGAAATGACAGGATCCCCGATGGTTCTTTTTCCTGTTGGAGAAGAAGGAGGAAGAATGAGGAATCTATTAGAAACCGCAAAATATAGTAAATTCGTTGCGGATCTAAAAACATACTATTGTGAAAAATGTAAAATTATAGTTCCTTATACTAGATGTATATTTTGTGATTCAAAAACAGTTTTAATTGAAGAAAATAATGTTTGTCATAGAAAATACGAAATACCAATAAAAGAATACATAGAAAAAGCGTTAAAGAACTTAAAAATGGATCCTTCACAATTAGCAAAAGTTATAAAAGGTGTTAAAGGATTATCCTCCAAAAATAAGCATCCTGAAAGGATAGAAAAAGGAATACTTAGAGCTAAGTATAATTTATTTGTATTTAGAGATGGTACAATAAGATTTGATGCTATAGAAGCACCAATAACTTATTTTAGACCTAAAGATTTAGTTTATGTTTCTATTGAAAAACTAAAGGAATTAGGATATGATAAAGATATATATGGAAATCCATTAGAAAGAGAGGATCAAATATTAGAATTAAAACCACAGGACATAATTTTACCAACAATAGGAAGATTAAAAAAAGGAAGTAAAGTAAGAAAAGACGGATTTTTAAAAACAATAATTAATGCAACAAGATTTATTGATGAACTTTTAGAAAAATTTTACGGACTTCCCAGATACTATAATATAAAAAAGCCAGAAGATCTATTAGGACATTTAGTAATAGTAATAGCTCCACATACTTCAGCAGGAGTAGTTGGCAGAATTATTGGATTTTCTAGAACGCAAACTTTATTAATGCATCCACTTATGCATGCGGGAATTAGAAGGAATTGTGATGGCGATGAAGGAGGAATTATATTGTTGTTAGATGCATTAATTAACTTTTCTAAGGAGTATCTTCCCCAAAAAACAGGAGGAAGTATGGATGCACCATTAGTAGTTACATTAAAACTAAAAGGGATGGAAGTTGATGATGAAGTTCACGATTTTGATACTTATTGGTTTTATCCTATCGAGTTCTATGAAAGTACGTTACAATATAAATCTGCAGATTCTGTAAATATAGAAACTCTTAAGAAAAGATTGGGAAAAGAAGAAGAATATATTAATTGGGGATTTTTGCATGATATATCATCAATAAGCAAATGTGGAAATAAAATCTCTTCTTATAAAACAATTAAAGCAATGTTAGATAAATTAAAATATCAATTAAATATTGCAAATTATATAAGAGCTAGCAATCCCGCAGTTGTTGCGAAATTAGTTATAGAATTGCATTTTGCAAGAGATGTAAAAGGAAATTTAAGAAAATTCTCTGAACAAGAATTTAGATGTACAAAATGTAATGCAAAATATAGAAGAGTTCCATTATCTGGAAAATGTGAAAAATGTGGAGGAAGATTAACATTTACAGTACATTATGGTACAATAACTAAATATTTAGATCCCAGTTTATGGTTAGCAGAAAAAATAAATTTAGATGAGTACTCTTTATCTTCATTGAAAGCATTGAAGTTAAAGGTATCTCAAACTTTCGGATCTTCTACTACAAATAAAAGCATAATAGATTTCTTTAATAATAATAAATAATGTTTATATTGGCTGGTATAGGACAAAATAAAGAAGAAATACCAGTTGGAGTAATAAGTGAAATAAAAAATGCAGATTTTGTTTTTTTGGAATATTATACAAATATAATAGATAAAGAAACCTTAGATTATTTATTTAATATCAATAAAAATATTACTTTAGTAAACAGAAAATTTGTGGAAGAAGAATTGGAAAAAATAATTATCTCTAATCCTAAAAAGAAAATAATTTTGTTAGTTTCTGGAAGCCCATTATTTGCTACGACTCATGCTTACTTTTTAAAATTATGTAAAGAAAAGAATATAGATTTTAAAGTAATAAATGCAGCATCTATATTTGATGAAATTGGAAAAACAGGATTATTTTTATATAAATTTGGTAAAACAGTATCCATTCCTTTTCATGAAGCAGAGTCATTCTTTGACGATATAATTAAAAATTATAAGAACGGTTATCATACTCTAATTTTATTAGATTTAGATCCTGAAACTGGAAAATATTTAAGTTTGCGTGATGCAATTGAAAAAATAGTTTCAATAAGTAAAAAAAGAAAATTAGAAATTTTTCAAGAGGACTTTAAAATAATTGTTTGTAGTAATCTCGGAAGAAAGAATGAAAAAATATTATATGTAACTATTAGTGAAGCTTTAAATCTAGATCTAGAACCTCCAATATGCATTATAATACCATCAAATTTAAATAATATAGAAAAGGAAATATTAGAATGTATGAAAAACTATTAACTAAAATACGTAGAAAATATTTATTTATATTTGTTTTAACTTTTTTTTCAATTTTATTTTCTTCTTTAATAGTTAGAAATTCTGGAGAGGTATCTGGAATTTTAGTTTTAACATTTGCAATGATACCTTTAATAGAAATTATAAATAAATTTTTAGAAAAAGAAATAATACATGTAGAAGCCACAGAAGATAAAAATATATTTATAAGACATAAAGAATTTATTTTTTGTTATTTTTCTATTTTCTTTTCATCTATTTTAGCTTTTTATATATCTTATATACTTTTTCCAGATATTTTTATTCAACAGGTAAAAGCTATAGAGCAATTGAGAGAAGAAGTTTTAATTTATGCATATTCTTTTAGAAAAGACGCTTTTTTCTCATTTATTTTAATAAATAATTTAAAAGTAGCTTTTATGTTTTTTGTATTTTCAATAATTTTTGGTGCAGGATCTGTTTATTTATTACTTTGGAACTCATCGATTATAGGTGTATTTTTAGGAATATCAGCAGAAAAATATACTAATGGAATTTTTAGTAAATATGTAATTTACCCGTTAATTTCTTTCATTAAATTACTTCCACATGGAATATTGGAATTTCTAGGCTTCTTTTTTGCTTCTTTAGCTGGAGGAATTTTAATTTTATCTTTTATAAAAGTCAATAATCTAAAAGAAGCGCAACAATATATATCAGATTCTATATTGCTTCTTTTATTTTCTATAGTTTTTATTGTTCTGGGAGCTTTTATTGAAGCTTTTTTATAATTTTTTAAAATATATTAAAAATGTTTGAGGATTTTTCTCATATTCAAGAGGGAATAATATATGGTGTTGTAAAAGATATAAAAAAAGATAAAATAACAATAGAATGCGGGGGGGAAACAAAAAGTTATGATTTAGAAATTGTTTTTACAGGAATTTCTATTGGAGATTATATTAGGGCTTATGTAAAAGAAAATAAAGTTTTTTTAATAGAAAAAATAACCAAGGAATTTTATGAAGAAAGTTTTAAAATATTGAACGAAATTAAGAAACTAAAATAAGTTCGTTTTTTGTTTTTCTATAAAAATTAAACCAAATAACTAAAATTAAAAATAGATTTAAAACTTCCCATAGAATATCATGTACTAAATGTGGATTTAAGTTAAAAAAATAAAATAAATAAATTGTAGAATAAATTCTAACAAGATTAACAAGAAAAATTATTGGTAAGAAAATTAGAAAATATATAGCTCTTCTTCTTAAGGATTTTATAGGGGTTGCAAAAATTATTGAAAATAAGCCAAGTATAGATTTCAAACCAAGACACTGCTGATCTATATAAAAATGAATATCTTTTACTATTATGGTGTTATTGTATAAAATTTTTTCGATTTTAAAGATTTCAAAATCATATAAAATTTTTGTATACAAATTTAAAATATTTTGTGGTATTTTTATTATTTCTAAGTGAAATAAAAGTAAAGGAATAGAATATAAAGATAAATTTAGTAAAAAAATAGTTAAAATAAACAATTTTTTATATTTATAATTTTCTTTAATTTTGTTAATGATGTTTTTATTTAATATTTTATTATAAATTTTTTCTAACATGTTTTATCTTAATTGCAACACCTCTTTTAAATCTTTTAATTTCTTCTGAGGAAAGTTTTGAAATTCCTATAGCTAATAAATTATCTTTTCTATCTACTACAAAAACAACATCCTCAGGTAAAATATTGTTATCTAAATCTATTACAAATTTACAAAAAACAGATTTTCCATCTAATACGAAGGGAATTGCTTCTTCAGATACAATAACTCTATATTTTGGGAATGGTAAAAAAGTTTTTATTATCTCTCCTCCGAAAAAAGTTGGAATTATAAATCCTGTGGAAGGTTCAACTGTCCCAAACAAGTTGTTGTTTATATAAATTCTTCTTATTCTACCAGTAGATTTACTAATTTCTAATTTTATATTTTCTTTATACTTTTCAATTATTTTATCTCCAACTTTATCACCAAATTGATAATTTAGTATAGCTTTAATTGTCGATAAAGTCATACCAATAAAGTAAAAACTTATCTAAAACTTTTACTATTGTATTATTATTGCCATAAAGAAATACTTGATTTTTATAAATTTCTATCCCAACATTATCATTATCTCCTATATCCTCTATGAATATTAGTAGAAAATTATTTGTATCTATAAGAAAAGATTGATTATCATAAAATATCCAAAGGTATCTGTCTATGGAAGAATTTGTGTACATTTTGGAGCCTGGTTGATAATATTTACATACAGCATAAGCTATTATTTTTTGTTTATTTAAATAAAGTAAAAGATTAAGTAAAGTTACGGTAAAATTTCCTTTAGCTTCAGGATCTATGAAAATAAGAGATAAATTGTATTTTTTTATTTCTTCTTTAGCAGTATAACTTATTATCGGAATATCTTTTAGTTCTTCTATAGAATATTTAGTATATACACATATTTCTTCATTACAATATTTTTTTAATCCTAAATTTTCTCTATTCCAACTATCTTTAAATCTAAAGTAAACTAATAAAAAACATAAAATAGTTACAAAAAGCATCAACAATATCCATGTTTTTTTCATAGATCTTTATTTTTGAAAAACAATTATATAAATTTTGATAAAAAATAATTTCTTTATGAATGTTATTGAAAAGAAAATCATAGATATTTTAAAACAGAACCCCTATGGTCTTACAATTTCTGAGCTTTCTAGAATGTCAAAAATTAATAGAATTACATTGTCTAAGCATCTTGAAATTATGAAAGAAAAGGGATACTTAGGATGTCGTACTGTTGGAAAAGCAAAAATATGGTATTTAAGTGAAGATGTTAATCTTTTAGAAGTAATATATACAGAATCTCAGTTAAACAAAATGCTAAAGTTTAATGATGAAAAAAATTATGTTTTAGGAGATACAAAATTTATAATTTTACCAGTAGAACTAATACAAATTCTTTATTTGGAATTAAAAAATTGGCAGACTATTAGAAGTATCGGAAAAAGATTTGGTATTTTGGTTGGTACTGTATATAAATCTTACTCTGGTACAGAAAGAATAATAAGAGAAGAAATATTGGAAAAAGTAATAAAATTTTATGAAAAAATGGGATTTGGAAAAATAGAGGATATTAAAATAGATATAAAAGAGGTAAAATTAACTATAAAAATAAAAAATTTAATAGAAACTGAAATTTTAAGAGAAATAGAAGATGTAATTGAAAATAAAAATGATATAAAAAATTACTTCACAGAAGGATATTTTGAAGGGTTAATTTCTGTTTTATTATCTATACCAGTTAAATGTAGTGAACAAACAAATCCATTTCAATCTCAAGAAACAATTTTAGAAATTTTTAGAATATGAGAATATGTATTTCTGGAGTAGCAGGTGTTGGAAAAACAACGATAGCGAAGAGACTTGCTGAAAAGATAAATGCAGAATATATAAATTTATTAGATTTTGCAAAAGAAAAAAACTTAATTGATAGTTATGATGAAGTTTTTCAAACATATATTATTGATGAAGAAAAATTAATTAGAGAAATAATTAATTATTTTAAAGAGGAAAAAGATTATGTTATAGACGGAAATTTTTCTCATCTAATACCCGCAGATTTATATGTAGTAATAAAAACAGATCCAAACATTTTATATTCTAGACTTCTTCAAAGAGGATATCCATATAATAAAATATTTGAAAATATTTGGGCAATGAATTTAGAAGTAATTGAAGAGGAGCTAGAAAATATGGGAAAAGAATATTACGTTTTTTTTAATAATACTGAAGAAGATATAGAAAAAATAGTAAATTCTATTATAGAAATAATAAACAAAATAAAAATAATACGCTAACATTTGATTTTTAAAAATTTTATTTATATATATTATCTATGGCTGAGGAAGGAAGAACAATTTATCCAATTGTATTGTTACCAGAAAAATATGCGAGAGCTGTTGGTAGAGAGGCTGTTAGATCAAATATTACAGCAGCAATAATTGTTGGAGAAATTCTAAAAACATCCTTAGGACCTAGAGGAATGGACAAGATGTTAGTAGATGAACTAGGAGATATCACCGTAACAAATGATGGTGCCACTATTCTTGATGAAATGCATGTCGAACACCCAGCAGCAAAGCTAATTATAGAAGTAGCAAAAACATTAGATAAAGAGGTTGGAGATGGAACAAAAAGATCTGTAGTCTTAACTGGAGAATTGTTAAAGAAGGCAGGAGAATTATTAGATAGAAATATACATGCTACAGTCATAATTGAAGGATATAGAAGAGCGGCGAATTTAGCAGAAAAGATAATTGATGAATTATCTAAAAAAGTTACATTAGATGACGAAGATATATTATTAAAAGTTGCAAAAGCTGCTTTAGCATCAAAAATTGCTGGAATATATGGAGAAAAACTAGCAAGAATAGTAGTAGATGCTGTAAAAAAGGTAACCTATTCTGAAGCAAATAAAATAATTGTAGATTTAGATTCTATAAAAATAGAAAAGAAGATTGGTGGTGGAATGGAAGAAACAGAATTAATAGATGGAATAGTAATTGATAAGGAAAGAATACATGCTGGAATGCCAAAAGTAGTAAGAAATGCAAAAATAGCCTTAATTGGAGAAGCTATAGAAATAAAGAAAACAGAAACGGACGCAAGAATAAATATAACTTCTCCAGATCAATTAGAAGCTTTCTTAAAAAAGGAGCAAGAAATATTGAAGAGAATGGTTGATAAAATAAAAGAAGTTGGGGCAAATGTAGTATTTGTACAAAAAGGAGTAGATGATATAGCAGCATACTATTTGGCAAAATATGGAATTTTGGCAGTAAGAAGAGTTAAGAAATCGGATATGGACAAACTTTCTAGGGCTACTGGTGCAAAAATAGTATCATCAATAGATGAATTAACTCCAAACGATTTAGGATATGCGGAATTAGTTGAAGAAAGAAAAGTAGCTGATGAGAATATGATATTTGTTACTGGATGTAAGAATCCTAAAGCAGTTACTATATTAATAAGGGCAGGATCAGAACATGTTGCTGAAGAGGCGGAAAGATCAATAAACGATGCTATAAAAGATGTAGCAAATGTTATAAAGAAAGGAAAAGTTATCGCTGGTGGAGGATCTATAGAAGTTGAATTAGCAGAAAGAATAAGAAGAGAAGCAAAGAAACATCCATCAAAAATACAAATGGCAATGTTGGCTTTTGCAGATGCTTTAGAATCAATTCCTTCAGCTTTAGCAGAAAATGCAGGTATGGATACGATTGAGGCTATGTCTGAATTAAGAGCAGCACATGAAAATGGAAAAATATGGTATGGTATTGATGCTATAGAAGGAAAAGTATCAGATATGTGGGAATTAGGAGTTATAGAACCTGCAGATATAACAATACAAGCAATAAAGTCAGCTACAGAAGCAGCAATAATGATACTTAAGATAGATGATGTTATTGCAGCAATAAAGAAAGAAGGTGGGGAAAAAGAGAGCAAAGGTACTGAAGAAGAAGAAACACCTGAGCTAGACTAGATTTTATTTTTTGATATAAATTATTTTTAAATATCAGAGTTATAATACAATTTTATGAGTCAAAGTACAGATGTTTCCAAAATATTGGAAAAAATAATTTCTGAGGTTTCTGATGTTAGAAAATCTGTTGAAGAATTTAAGAAAGAATTTAAAAGTAAACCAAGTAAATTAGATAAGGATATGTATAAAGAAATTATTGGAAGTTTAATAAAAAGTAATTTAGAATTACATGCAAAAATATCTGAATTAATAGTTATTTTAAATAGCCTAAGTAAAGATATAAAAAACCTATTAGATTTATTTAAAGAAGCAGCATTAACTTACATGGAAACAGAACCTAAAAGAAAAGACAAAGATTTATATAATAAAATAGAAGAATTAGAAAATTATAATAAAAAATTATCAGAAATTTTAGAAAAATTAATTAAAGAGATAGACGAAATAAAAAAGGAAAAAAAGGAAGAAAAAATGCAAAAGCCAAGTCTACCACCACCACCAATTCCCCCACCAAGAAGATGAACTTTTAAATATAATAAAATATAAGATATATAAATGGAAAGAAGAGGTATATCCCCAATAATCGCAACTATATTACTAATTATTATGACTGTAGGTATTGCGGCATTAATGTATACATGGATGAGTGGAATGTTTACTCAGTTAACTACGCAGGCAGAACAACAGGCGGGAAGACTTGGAGGGGTAGATTTTACCTTACAAAATATTGTATATGATGATACAACTAAATTATTCCTAATAACTGTAGTAAATACTGGAAGTGTTAGTTTAGATTTTAGTATATCTAACTTTTCCGTAAGAGTATCGCGTCAACATAAACTAACGGGTGACGCAAATTATTTCACCTGTACAATTCCAAATCATCCAAGTGGAAGTTTAAGACCAGGTGGAAGAGTAGAGTTAAATGTAAATTGTCCTAATTTAGTACCACCAGATACAACCCTATATTTATATACTTTTTCAATAAGCTATTTGGGAATATCTAGATCCATAACCTACGCATAACTTTAACTTATTTTTTTTTAATAAAATGGTATGAGACATCAAGAACAAATAATAAGTTATATTTTATTAGGTGCGGTTATTGTAGGAATAGCAATTGCTGTATATAGTTATGTTGTACCGATGATACAAAAATCGCATGTGAGAAATCTTGTAGTTTATTTAGAAAAAAATGTTAATAATTTAGCAGATGCAATTTCCTCTACAGGTTTAAGATATGGGAGAACTTCCTTTGAACTTGAAGTTTCAAATGCTTTTTTAGAAATTGGGCATAATTTAATAAGATTAAAATTAAATACTCCTCTACAATATTATTCATCTTTTGTTA
>JAVYNJ010000014.1:0-1767 GCA_038735675.1 Nanopusillaceae archaeon
TATGTTAAGGGGGCTCCAGAGTCTATTCTTGAAATAAGTAAAAATATTTATATAAATGGAAGATTTGAAGATATAGAAAAATATAAGAATAATATTTTATCTCTTGTTGAAGAATTTACAAAAGAAGGCTATAGAGTTTTAGCAATTGGTTACAAAGAATTAAAAAATGTAAAAGAGGATCCCGAAAAAGAAATAGTTTTTTTAGGAATTATAGCAATAGAAGATCCCGTTAGAAATGATGCTATAGATGCTATAAATTTTGCAAAGGATTCAAAAATAGATGTAATTTTAATAACAGGAGATCATCCTTTTACTGCAGTTTCTGTAGGAAAAAAGATAGGTCTCGGCGAGAAATATTTAATAGGTGAGAATATAAAAAATATGAGTGATGATGAAATTCTTGAAAATTTAAAAAATATAAAAATAATTGCTAGAGCAGATCCAGAAGATAAATATAGAATTGTAAAAATAATAAAAAATAAAGGATATAATTTAGCTTTTATTGGTGATGGAATAAATGATTCTTTATCTATAAAAGTAGCGGACATCGGTATTTCATTAAATAGCGGATCGGATATAGCAAAAGAAGCAGCTCATGCTATACTATTAAATGATAGCTTTTCATCAGTAATAGAAGCAATAAAAGAAGGAAGAAAAGTGTATATGTCTCTGAAAGTATTTTTAATAATTATTTTATCTTTAACTTTAGGCATATTTTCTCATATACTTATTTCCTTTTTTACATTTTCCAAAATATTTTTAGATGTAATAGCAATATTAGTCTTAAATCTAGCTATAGAAACTGTATATTCAATTGCAATTGTTGGTGGAGAAATTGAAGATAAGTATCTTAAAAAAGGACCTGCAAAAAGAATGATAGATAAAGAGACAGTATTAAATATAATAAGAAATAGTATCTTCTTAGGAATTCTAGGATCTGCAGTATCTTATGGAACGAAGGGAAATGTATTTTCTATAGTATTGTTTTTTGTACTTTCGAGACCAATATTACTATTTTATTATCAAATAAAATATAATATCTCTTTCTTGAAAAAAAAGAACTTTTATATTGCTTTAGCACTTTCTTTATTATTTATTTCAATTTTTATAACTCCAGATTTAGCAAAAATTATTAATTGGTCTATTCCAACTATTGAAAATATTCTGATAACCGGATTAATCCTATTTTTATTCTTTATTATTAATCTAATTATCTTGGTAATAGAATATCAGTCGGTACCTGAACTACATCATCAATCAGCTAACTCTGACCATCATCATAATTTTTAATTTATTATTTCAAATCTTTAAACATAATGACACCTAAGTATTCTTTCATATTTCCAGTATATAAAGAAGGAGACATAGTTAAAAATATATTGAAAATAATAGAAGATCCTTATCCTTCTGAACTCAAAGAAATAATAATTTCAGTAGATTGTCCAACAGAAGAATTTTTGAATAAAATAAAAAATTTTATTCATTTAGAAAATTTTAAGCTAATTATTTCTTCGGAAAGAAGAGGAAAAGTCGCCTCCGTTAACGATGCAGTAAATTATGCTACAGGAGACATTTTAATATTTCTAGATTCTGATGTTGAAATTGAAAATATTAATTTAACAGATTTATCTAAAGATTTCGAAGAATCAGATATAGTTGAATTTTATAAAAGAGTTAAAGGTAAAAAAATTCTCGGTAAAATGTATGAAATAGAGTTTAGCGTTTATTATGAAATAATACAACCTTATTTTTCCAAAAAAAGAAAAA
>JAVYNJ010000014.1:1894-14343 GCA_038735675.1 Nanopusillaceae archaeon
TAAATTAACAAAAAATATTGCTTTAAGAGTAGAATCTATAGAAAATTTTAGAAAATGGATTGATCAAAAAAAGAGATGGCTTTCTGGAGGAGTAGATTGGTTTTTAAATCACGTTAGAACTATAATAAGTTTTGTATCTAGAGAACCAATTTTTATAGCAATCTTTTTATTATTAAATCCATCTATAATATATTCTATTTCTGCTTTAATTATTCCTTACTTTTTTATTTATTCTATTTCAAGATCTATATATGCAAGTTTGATAAATAGAATATCTTTTATATATTTATTTACGATTTCCATAGAAACAATATCTAAGATAATGTCTTATTTCATTTATGTGTTGTTTTTGTTTGCATTTATATCATTTTTGATTTTTTTGTCATTTTTATACAGAAAAAAATTAGGAAATCCGCTATATATATTGGCTTTTGTAATATTTTATTCTAGCATACAATCTATACTTTTAATCTATATTATAGTTTATTATCTATTATTTGAAGGCTATCCTAAATTTAATTGGAAAATATGAAAATATATTTTTTAGGAACTTCTGGAACCTTTCCAACACAAAAAAGATCACATCCTTCTATATATTTAGAATATAGAGGAATAGGTATGCTTTTTGATTGTGGAGAGGGAACTCAAAGACAGATGAGAATTGCAAAATTAAAACCAACTAAAATAAGATACATATTCATAACGCACTGGCATGGAGACCATATACTAGGATTGCCAGGTTTAATTTTTAGTATGATAAATATGCAAAATAACAGAAATGTCACTATATTTCTTCCTAAAGGTTATAGAAGAAATTTAGAAAATATTTTTGAGGGATTTGAAATTGATCCAACATTTGAAATTGATATTGTAGAAATTTCTGAAGGAAAAGTTTTAGATACTCCCGAATTTGAGATATATTCAAAAAGAGTAAAACATACTATAGATACATATGCCTTTAGCTTTAAACAAAAAGATTATATAAAAATAGATGAAAAAAAAGCTAAAGAAATTGGAGTATTCAATAACAAAAATATATTAAAAGAAATAAAAAACGGACGTACAGTTAATTTTAATAATAACATAATAACGTATGATAAGATAGGTTATATAAAAAAAGGTTTAAAATTTACATATATAACCGATACTTTATTTTTTGAGGATTTAATTAATTTTTCCAGAGAATCTGATATTTTAGTTACAGAATCCTACTATTTTTTTGAGCCAAATTTGGCAAAGGAACATTATCATCTCGATTTTTACGATGTTAAATATCTTTTTGAGAAAAGTAATAGTAGATTACTATTTATTATGCATTTTAGTCAAAGATACGAAAAAGAAATAGAATTATTAAAGCAAAAAATAGAAGCAGAAAATAGAAATATATTTTTTTTAGAAGATCAAAGCTATATAGAATATTATAAAAATATTCTAAAAATTAATATAGGCAAAAAGAAATTGGAATTTACCAGAGATGAAAAAACTGGAGAAATAAGATTAATCTCTAGCCAATTTTAGTAATTCTTCTTGTATCCTTTTTAGTTCTTCTTCTATTTTATTTAATTCTTCTTTAATATAATCTTTTTTTGGCTCTTCTATATTTTCAGAAGATTGCTTTTTCTTATATTTTTTAGATTTCTCGTTTTTTTCTTCTTCAAGTTTTTCTATCTCTTCCTTTGAGGGTAATATCGATATTAAATTATCTATTATTTCCGTTGCTTCTCCTATCTTAACTAATACTCTATTAAACTTTTCTTCTTCTTTTTCCTTTTTTGTAATATCTTCAATAATAGAATGTAAATCGAGATATATATTTTTCTTTACTTCTAATAATTCCTTCTTTACCTTCGGATATTCTTTTATTTTCACATATAAAGTGTCCATCATTTTATTTTTTGAATGCGCCGGCCGGGATTTGAACCCGGGTCTCGGGCTAGGCAGGCCCGCATCCTCCCACTAGACTACCGGCGCTATTTTTATTTTTTATTTATATTAGATTTTTAAGCCTATTTAAGATTGTCTAATACCTCTCCTATATTATCTTTGGATTGTTCTAATCTCTGTCTTATTTCTTCTAGTTTATTTACTTCATTTTCTTTAATACTCTTAATATCATTTATCATATTTTCTATTTCTTTTAATTTTATTTTTAATTTTTCTAATAAATCTAAAACTTTTTTGTAATTATCTAGCTTTACATATATTTCTGGAGATTCTTTTTCTACTGTTGATTTTAAACTCTTTTTTTCATTTTCTATTAAATTTATCTTTTCTTCCTCTTTTTGTAATTGTATCGGTTTTATTGGCTCAATAGGTAAAGCTTCAGCAGGTTCTTTTAATTCTCTCTCTGTGGGTTTTTCTAAAAACTCACTTTTTATATCTTCTAAATCTTTTAAAAAATCCAACTCTTCTTCCTTTTTCTCTTTTTCTTTAGATTTTTTTAAGATACCTAATACCATATAAAATAAGTATTTTTCTATATATAAAAATTTTAATCTATTATTATTGCTGGCTTTCCTGGTATGGATCTTTTTGATTTCAAATTATTAAGTTCTTCTTCTTTTACTATTCTAACTTTGCATTTAAATTCTTTTTCTAATAGAGATTTTAGTTCTTCAATTAATTCTAATTCTTCTTCGTAGCTTAAATGATTTGTAGAAATTAAAGAACTGTTTTTCAGCTTTATTATGTAATCTTGAAATTCTTTGTATTTTTTTACTAATTCTTCAATTCTTTCTCCATCTTTAATTAGCTTTAATATTTCATATTTTTCTTTTCTAGCTAATATTATCTTAATTTCTTGAATTTTCTTTTTATTCAGTATTTCTATAATTTTTATTACATCGTTTCTCAAATTTTTTGCTAATTGTTCTCTTAATTTGAGTAATTCTACAAATTTCTTATCTAATTCTTTTATATCCGGCCATTTTAGATTTAAAGGATCTTTTCCAATTTTTTCAAATATTTCAGAAATTATATGTGGAATTATTGGATAAAGTGCCAAGGATTTAAATTCGATATATTCATTTATTATTTCTTTATGAGGAGACTCTACTCTCTTAATATACCAAGAAAATTCGTTATCTATCTCGTATATTTTGTTTATAATGTTTCTAGTATTTAACTTTTCATATTCACTTTCTATTTCTTTTATAGCCTCGTATAATAAATATCTAAACCAAATATCTGTTTTGTTCATTTTTCCATCTCTACCAGTATTGTATTTGTTTATACAGAAATCATACCAAGAATTTATGTATTCCTTTACATTTTCGATCTTAGACAATTCTATATTTGCATCATCAAGACCGGAATTTCCAGCATATGCAAGTAAAAATCTTATGCAATCTATGCTATACTTTTCGTAAGCATCTTTTATAGATATGTAATTTCCTAAAGACTTAGACATTTTCTTTCCTTCCGATAGAACCCATCCATTTATAAGTATTCCTTTTGGCCACAAATCTTTTGTAAATATAGAGCAATGATGAAATATAAAAAATATAAAATGATTTCCTATTAAATCTTTTCCCGATGTTCTAATATCCAAAGGATACCAATATAAAAATTCTTCTCTCATTTTTTTTGCAATTTTTCCATATTTTTGTATTATTTCTTTTTCATCTCCTTTTCCTAAAAATATATAATCAAATAGATCATATTCAATTTTTTCCGGAGGAATAGTTTTTAATAGGTGAAATATAGTATATAGTGCCATATATATTGTAGAATCAGATAGAGATTCCAAGGTCCAGTTTTCATCCCAGGGTAAAGTAGATCCTAATTCTCTCTGATGAGTAAATGCCCAATCTTTATACCAATCAATATAATCGTGTAGCATTTTCTTAACTTCCTCAGGATATACGAACATTTGATCTACGCACTCATGAGCTTTCTTTTTCCATTCAGGATCTGAATATCTCAAAAACCATTGATCCTTTACCAATCCAACGATTACTTTATTATTATATCGAGATGGGAATCTTATAGGAACAGTATAATGTTTTAATGCAATTCCATTTTTTATTAATTCATTTTCAAATTCATATTTAAACTCTATTATCTTTTTTCCAGAATATTTTCCGTATATTTCTTTTGCAATTCCATTATAGAATTCCTTGCTATATATCTTTTTAGTGATTTTAATTAATTTGTCTTTTTCATCTTGAGATTCTATATTTTCTCTTTCTATTTCATCCTTTGCAGGATATTCAGAATATCCTTCTACTTTAAATAGAGATTTAATATTTTTTAAACAATTTTCAGCAATTTTTTGAAATTTTGGATCTTTTAATAAATCTATTAAAGCAATATAATCAAATGGAGCATCTGATGGAACAGACATTACAATTCCAGTACCTATTTCTGGATCTAAAAATTTAGCAGGAAGTATTGGAATTTCCTCCCCGTTTATAGGATTTATGACTTTTTCTCCGATCTCTAAGAAATCTTTAAATAGAGCATCTTTTGGTATTTTTTTAATAATCTCTACTTGATGATTTTGGGATTTCAGTTCCTCAATTACTATAGAATCTGGCAAGATCCAGAATTCGGAATCTACCTTTGCAATTACGTAATCTATATCAGGATTTATCCATATATTTGTTACCCCATATATTGTTTCTGCTCTCAAGGTATAACATGGAAAAATTATATGATCTTTTATGTTTACGTCTTTTACATATTTTTTCCAATTTTTCCAATAAAATTTTATTATTATTCCTTCCTCATAAGATATGCCAGCATATTCATCAGCTCTGTCATGATCGCCTATTATTATTTTCATTTTAGGATCTATAATCACCGGATGTTCTCCTTTAGTTATTAGATTTTGTTCTTTTAGTTTGTTATATTGCCATTTTACAAATTTATCATACCAGGGATTTAAATATGTCGTATAGAATTCTCTTCTCCAATCTATAGAAAACCCAAACTTTTTAAAGTATTCTCTGTTAAGTTGCATAAAATATGTGGCCCAGCCTTCTGGTGTTTTCAACTTTTCAAAATCAGTTTCAGGAATTTTATCGGTTTTAAGATCTTTTATTATTTTTTGATCGCCTTCTTTTAATCTATAAGCTTTTGAAACTATGGGAGAACCAGTTAAATGCCATCCTTGTGCCCAAAGTACGTTAAATCCTTTTAATCTTTTATATCTAGCTAAAAAATCTCCTCTTGAAAAAGTATAAGCATTCCCTAAATGTAATAGGCCAGATACATAAGGATAAGGAACCGTTATAAAAAATTTTGGTTTTTCTTTGTTTATTTCGGAATTATAGCAATTATTTTCTTCCCAAATTTTTTGCCATTTTTCTTCTATATTTTTAAAAAATTCAAAAGAACTGTTCATATTTTTAAATTATAAATAGCTCACATTTTTAAAATTATTTATAATGTATTGTATAAAATGGCATATAATAAAAGATATGCTGATTGGTCAAGAAAAATTTGGTTAGAAGTATATGCTCCCCAAAAGGTATTTGGAAATGTCTTATTAGGAGAAACCTTAGTAAATCGAGAAGAGGAACAAAAAGCAATAAACAGAACTGTTGATTTAAATTTAGCATTTTTAACAGGAAATTTTAAATATCAAAATTATAAAGCAATATTTAAGATAGTATCTTTTTCAGGTGAAAAATATTATACTGAACTAAAAGAGTTAGCATTGTATGAAGCTTATGTAAGAAGAATAGTCAGGAAGGGAACATCTAGAATAGATGAATCTTTTGTTGTTAAAACTTTAGATGGAGTAGATGTTAGAATAAAACCACTTATTATTACAAAACATAAAGCAAATAGAAGACAAAAAGCAAGTATAAGAAAAATATGTAAAGAGTTCTTACAAAATAAGGTTCAAAGTCTAGAATTTTATGACTTAATTAATAAAATAATGAATTATGAGATTCAAGATGAACTTAAGCCTATATTAAATAAAATCTTTCCAGTTGATAAAGTAGAAATAAGAAGATTAGTAAGAATAGAGGAATTAAAAAAATCCTAATTTTTTATTTCTATTAAAAATCCTTTTAGATATTCCAATTCTTTATGTTTATGTATAATTTTATGATCCATTGATTGCCCAAATTTTTTAACAATTTCAAATTTTTTATTCTTTCTTCTGATTATATTTTTGATAATTGATAAAAATTTGTCTTCTTTTAAATCCTGAGAACAAGAAAAAGTAATAAGAAATCCCTCATCTATCAAATCCACTGCTATTGAATTTATTATTGAAATGTTTTTGATTCCTTTTTTGTATCCATCGCTTAAGAGATCTGGAGGATCCAAAATAACTACATCATATTTATTTTTTTCTTTTTTTAAATTTTTTAATACATTATACGCGTTATCCTCGTATATATAAAAGTTTTCAATTTTATTTATCTCTAAATTTTTCTTTAATAATTCTATAGCATTTTTGTTTTTTTCTACAAAAATTCTTTCATCAGCGTTTATACATATTCCTAAAGATCCCGAGTAAGAAAAAACATCTAAAACCCTTGTGGCACTTAAACTGGATAATATTTTTCTATTTTCTCTTTGATCTAAAAACCAACCAGTTTTTTGACCTACAATAACATTTACCAAAAATTCTTTATTACATTCTTTAATAACAGTTTTATATTTTTCTCCGTAAATGAATCTTTCTAAAGGTATAAGTCTGGCTATTTCTCTATTTTTACCTATACTTTTTTCGTATATTGTTATATTTTTTCCCTCGTTTTCTATTATAGATTCTTTGACAATTTCTATATTTTTATCAAAAAAAGGATTTACATTTTGTAGTACGTAAATATCGTTATATTTATCTATTATTAATCCAGAAACAAAATCAGATTCGGAATATATTAATCTAAAATGATTTTCATATCCAATACGCTTTCTAAATTTTTTCGATTCTTTTATTTTTGTTTTTAAATCATCTATTGGTTCATAATTTTCATTATAGGAAAGAATTCTTAAGTAATGATATGGGTCAAGAGGATTAATAGTTGCCCAAGCAACAAAGCTACTTCCATGTAAAATTTTTACTAAATCACCCATTTTTCCGTCTATTTTTTTTATTAAATTAGTAGAAAAAACTTGTCTTCCAGCTTTTATAGCCCTTCTAATATTTTCATTTACTTTTATTTCTTTAAATTGCATAATTTATAGAATATATAAGATATAATATTCCTTCCTTTATTTTTCCCATTTCTATAAGATCTTTTCCATATACAAAATAATTATATGAGGTAATTGAAAAACCATTTTTTCCATATAAGAATTTTAGATACTCTTCAACGCTATTTACAAATTTTTTGGTATCTATTTCATAGTTAGAGAAAAGTTCATTATATATTTTGGATAAAATCTCTCTTTTTTCAAAACAAGAATTGTTATTTTCAAGATTTTCATTAATTAGATATTTTAGAATTGCATAATCATTTTCTATAATTTTACATGTATTTTTTCTTTCAAGGTTTTCAAATTCCTTTAAAATCTTATACCAACCTTTTGCTGTATAAAATCTCCAATATTTTTGATTTATATCTGATGCTTCTTTACTCATATTTATTCTTAGTAGAATCTGAAATTTTATTTCTTCGCACGTAAATGTCCTGCAGTTGTAATTCATTATATCTTTTTCGAAATCTAAGATTTCTTTCTCTAAATCCGTTGGTAATGAATATATAAAATCTTCATTTTTAGATTTTTCAATAAAACAGAGACTTGCAGCCGTATAAAAGGAATTTTTATTTATTAGATTTTTTATTTCTTCATTTTCCAATCCATTGCATATATCCAAAGCTATTTCTTTCAAAACTAAATAATATTTCTCTGGAATCTTTAAATAGTTTCTTTTTTGATAATTTAATAAATAATTTTCTATATCTAACATAGTGTATGCTTGCAATATATCTTTGGAATAGTTTGATGGTGCAATTAAAGTTAAATTTTTAGATAAAGAAGCATTTAATTTTTCAGCTATTCCTCCCACAGGCAGAATCAATCCGTTAGGTAAGACAAATCCTGTAATTGAAATATTTTGTTTGTTTTTAATTTTATATATTTCGTACAATATTAAAGTAGCTAAACCAGCAGTTCCTGAAAATCCTTCACCAGAAAATTTTTCTTTGGTATAAAATATATAATCATATTTATCACAATTTTCTATTATTTTACAAATAGCTGATTTTGCAATTATAAAAGAAATTTGATAGTTTTGTGTGAAAACATTAGGAATCTCTGAGAAAACCCTACCACTCCCATAAATGGTCTTCAAACAAAATTGAGTAATCACTCCTTCGTTTTTAAGAATCGCAGGAATATATATACAGCTCTCTTCAGGTCTTATGTTTTTTATATAAAAATATATAGTAGTTAAGAATATTAAAGAGATTAAAAGAAACAGCCAAATATAAAATTCTTTATTTTTCATTTATATATTTTTACTTCTAAAATAAATAAATTTCTTTATATTCTATGAAATATTAAAAGAATTCGCCGCGGGAGGGATTTGAACCCTCGCCTCCTTTTCGGAGATCTGGTCTCCAGCCAGACCCCTTGGTCCACTCGGGCACCGCGGCATTAAGATATATTAATCTATAATCATTTTAGATTTTATGAAGAAAATAAAAATATTTATAGAAAGAGATATGAAAGAGTTTGAATTAGAGTTTGATGGTAACACAGTTAAAGATCTTTTAAATAATTTGAATCTTGACTGGTCTAGAATTGTTGTTTTAAAAAATGGAGAGATTGTTACGGAAGACGAATTTATAAATAGTGGAGATTATATAAAAATTCTTGATGCTGTTTCAGGTGGATAGCGGGCCCGCGGGGATTTGAACCCCGGGCCTACGGCTTAGAAGGCCGTCGCTCTATCCAAGCTGAGCTACGGGCCCATTTTTCATAAATTGTTAATCAAATTTAAATAATTTTTATGTTAAAAACTTTTTTTAAGTTATCAACTATTTTAGCATATAGTTCGTTTATATCAACGTTTTTGATTTTCGATATCGTTTCTAGGCCAAAAATTATTTTCCAAGAATTGTTTTCTCTTTTTTCAATAGGATCTAAAAATGGGGAATCAGTTTCCGTAAAAATAAGTTCTGTAGGTATTTTTTCTACAATTTTTTGAAGATATCTATCTTTATAGACAAACGCAGGTATAGAAAAATAAAAGTTGTTATCTATTGCTTTATTTACTAATTCTAATTTCCAGAAAGAATGTAAAATTTTTTTACATTTATAACTAGTTGATATATCTATAACTTCTTTTTCAGCATTTCTGGAGTGTAATATTACTGGTTTATTTATTTTTTCTGCCACTTCTAAAAACTTTTCAAACCAAAATATTTCCTTTTTTATTAGTTCTTGTTCTTTTATCCAATAGAAATCCAATCCTATTTCTCCAATAGCCACAAATTTTTCATTATCAACTTTTAATATAAAATTTAAAGTATTTTCTATAATATCTTCAGAATATTTCACTATATCGGTAGGATGAAATCCTAAAGCACCATACAAGATATTATATTTTTTGATTTCTTCAATTATTTTTTTGTTAGTTTCGTAATTAAGTCCATTTTCGATGATTAATTTAACATTTTTTTTAATATTTTCATTTATTTTTTCATCTAAATTTTTATACATGAATAAATGAGAATGGACGTCTATGATCATCAATTTTTATATATCTATAAATTAAAATATATTTATGACTTATGAAATATGGACAGAAAAATATAGGCCAAGGAGATTATCAGAAATAAAAGGGCAAGATGAAATTATAAAACATTTAAAAGCATTTGTAGAACAAAAAAGTCTTCCACATTTATTATTTTCTGGTCCTCCAGGTGTTGGAAAAACTACAGCAGCTTTAGCATTAGCTAGAGAATTATATGGAGATGAACAATGGAAAACGAATTTTTTAGAGCTTAATGCTTCTGATGAAAGAGGAATAGATGTTATTAGAGAAAAAGTAAAAGAATTTGCTAAAACTAAACCTATCGGAGATGTTCCATTTAAAATAATATTCTTGGATGAGGCAGATGCGATGACAAGAGATGCTCAGCACGCTTTAAGAAGAATAATGGAACAATATGCAACTGTTACTAGATTTATTTTATCTTGTAATTATTCATCAAAGATTATTGAGCCTATACAATCAAGAACTGTTGTATTTAGATTTAAATCACTTTCTAAGGAATCCGTCTTCGAAATTTTAAGTGATATTGCAAAAAAGGAAAATATAAATATTGATGAAGAATCTTTAGAAGCATTGTATTATATATCCGAAGGTGATATGAGAAAAGCAATAAATATATTACAAGCTGCTGCAATTTATAATAAAAATATTTCTTCTGATATAATTTATGAAGTTGCTTCAGTTGCAAAACCTAAAGAATTGCAAGAAATATTAAATTTAGCCTATTCTGGAAAATTTAGCGAAGCTAGAGAAAAGATCATAGATGTAATGATAAAATATGGATTAGCAGGAGAAGATCTAGTAAAGTTATTATCTAAGGAGGTTATTAATTTAAATCTAAATGATAAAGAAAAGTTAGAAGTTTTGTACTATCTTGGAGAAGTTGAATTTAGACTTATGGAAGGAGGAAATCCTATAGTTCAGTTAGGAGCATTTTTAGCTTATTTGGGATTAAAAGGTATTAAGAAATAATGGATATAACAAAATTTCCAAAGTTTTTAATTTGGATATCGATTTTTATTTTTATCGTTTTTGTTTTATATTTTGGTTATACTTTATTGGCTTATAGATTTTCAAAACCCTATGAAAAATATTTATTTGTAGATTGTTTCTACAGTAATGGAACATCAACTGTAATCTTTACTGCAAAAGATAATATAAAAAATATTGCTGTATATGATATAAATTTACAAAATAAATGTGAAATAAAAATTTTGTATAAAGATTCTATGGATTTATGTAAAATTAATAATGTAAAAGAAGGGGAAAAGGTATTTATAAAAATAAATTTCGAAGTAAATAATAAAACTTATTCTGCAGTTTCTGAATGTAAAATTGAAGAGAAAAAAAGCTTATTAAATTGGTTATTTGGCAAACAATGAAAAGTTTGTGGATAAAGAAGTATGCTCCAAAGAATTCTTATGAAATAGTAAACCAATCTGATGCAATATCAGAAATAAAAGATTTTATTTTAAAAAAATATAAAGATAAAAAAGGTTTGTTGCTTTATGGTCCTCCTGGTACTGGAAAAACTTGTTCTGTTTATGCAATAGCTAATGAACTGAATTATGAAGTCGTAGAAATTAATGCATCGGATTTTAGAACTGCTAAAGTAATTCATGAACGTCTCGACGAAGCTATAAAAGGTAAAACATTTTTTTATAAGGGAAGAATTATACTTATTGATGAAATAGATGGTTTGGCTGGATTTTACGATAAGGGTGGAATCGGCGCAATAATAAATATTATTGAAGAATCAAAATGGCCAGTAATTCTTACAGCAAATGATCCATGGGATCCCAAATTTAAAAAATTAAGAGATATGTGTAAGTTGGTAGAATTTAAAAAGTTATCAACTACAGATATATTTAAAGCTCTTAAAAGAATTTCTTTAGCAGAAAAATTAGATGTTGATGATGAAGTATTAAAAAGTTTAGCACAGAGATCACAAGGAGATATGAGAAGCGCCATAAACGATTTGCAGACTCTTTCTAATCTTGGAAAAAGAATTACTATGAGTGATTTAGTTATATTGGGTTATAGAGATCGAGAAATTCAAATATTTCAAGCTTTAGGTCAATTTTTCAAATCTACTACTCTAAACTCAGCAAAAAATATATTTATGAATCTTGATATGGATCCTGAAGAAATAGAAGCATGGATAGAAGAGAATATAGCTAATGAATATGAAAATATTGATGAAATATTTGAAGCTTATGATTGGATGAGTAAAGCTAGAATATTTTATGGAAGAATTTATGTAAGACAATATTGGGATCTTTTAAAATATTATACAGCATTAATGTATGGAGGAGTTGCTTTAGCTAAAAAACAATCATATAGAAAATTTACTAAATATAGAATGCCAATGTTGTTTAGAAAATTATCCAAAAGTAAAGAAACTAGAGAAAAAGTGGAAGGTATATTGAAGGATCTTAAAAAAATATTGCATACTTCTACAAAGAGAATAAGAGAAGTATATATAAATTTAGTTTATTCACTTTCAAAATTAAATGAGAATTTAGCAAAAGAATATTTGAAGTCTTTGAATTTAAAAGAATCGGAAGTAGAATATATAATAGAATTAATTAAAAATCTATGAAAATAATAAGTAAACAAAAAATTTTGCAAATTTTTAAGGAACTTTTTAAGGAATATGGAATAGAAAATATAAATTTAGAAGATTTTATCTTTTTATCAAATAAAGAAGGAAAAATTTTTATTGCTAACGCAGATCTAAAAAATTTTATAGATAAAA
>JAVYNJ010000015.1:0-13788 GCA_038735675.1 Nanopusillaceae archaeon
ATCATAAAATATTGATTTAATTCTATTTCTGAATTTAAAGCTTCTTCTGGAACTATTAATCTATATATATTAACATATTCCCCTAAAACTAAAGTTTTTTCTAATATTTTTGCTTTAGATTGTTTGTTGCCTATTATTTCTAAAGCCAAACAAGTCTTACTAAGAATTTTTCCAAAGATATTTAAATCTAACTCTGAATTATTAGACAAAGATATAGAAACATAAGATATTGCATTTTTTAATTTCGATACATCCAAAATAATTTTAGATTTTCCAATTAAATTAATTTTTATAATATTAGCAGAATTTTCTCTAAAATTTATAACAAAATTTTCATCTTTTATATTAATTTCCTTTTTATTTATATCTAAATTCTCAAATTCCTTTGGAAAATATTTTCCAAATATTTTAACCAATTCCTCCATATTTTTCTAAATCTAGATTTATTGCTCTTTTTATTTCTAATTTATATAAATCTGGCAAATTATTAGCTATATCCTCAAAATATCCTAAGATTGCTAGTTTTGTTGCTTTATTTTTTTCTATTCCTTTACTCTCTAAATAAAATATTCTCTCTTCGTCTAAATATTCTGTTTTACTTTCATTATTATAATAGAAATCTTCTTCTTCTATAATAAATCTTGGATAAGATTCTACCTTTCCTGCAAATAAAAGAGATTTACAACTACTATTAACCATGGAATTTTTTGCTCCTTTAGATGCATATATATCTATCCTATGAACTATCTTTGAGTTTTTATCTAAACAAATTCCTATAGAATTTATGATGGCTCTAGAATTCTTTCCATGAAAATAAACCTTTCCACCGCTATCAAAAATTTGTCCTTCTTTAGCCATCGAAAAGGAATATACTTCTGCTGATGAATTATTATTGAGGATAACACTAGGATATAACATTGTAACTTTACTACCAAGCTCTACAGAAATCCATCTTATTCTGCCTTCATCTTCAACGTATGCTCTCTTTGTTGGTAAATTGTATACATTTCTAGACCAATTTTGTAGTGTAATATAATTAACATTAGCATTCTTATGTACATAAACCTCCACAACAGCAGCATGTAAAGAAGCAGTTGAATATATTGGTGCTGAACATCCTTCTACATACGTTAAACTACTATTTTCTTCAGCAATAATTAATGTTCTTTCAAATTGTCCTATACCTTCCAAGTTTATTCTAAAGTATGCATGAAGTGGTATATCCACTTTTACATTTTTTGGAACATATATAAAAACTCCTCCAGACCAAACAGCGGTATTTAAAGCAGAATATTTATTCTCTGAATAAGAAATTATCTTTGAAAAATATTTTTTTATAATTTCTGGGTATTCTTTGATAGCTTCCGACATTGACATAAAAATTACACCTATGCTTTCCAAATATTCTTTTATTTTTCTAAAAATTGGAGATGAATCATATTGAAATACTACACCTCCAAAATATTTTTCTATATATTCTTTATCTAAACCGAGCTTTCTATATGTTTCTCTTATAAATTCTGGCAAATCTTCCCACTTAACTGGTTTTGGGTATATTAAAGGAGACCCAAAATATATTATTTTATTAAAATCTATTTTAGATAAATCTGGACCCCAAGCCGGATTTTCAAGCTTTTTAAAATATTCTAATCCTTTTAACCTATAATCCAAAACCCAATCCGGCTCATCTAAAATACTATGTATCTCTCTAACAATTTCTTCATTCAACTCCCCTTTTAATATTTTTTTATATTCACTCATAACTTATCTTTCTTATACTTTCTGGCTTTTCAGAACCAACTATTTTTCCATTCTTCATAATGTAGAGCTTATCTGGTAAAAAATTTTTAAAAAGACGATTTGTATGAGTAATTATTATTACACACTTCCCTGCTTCTTTTAATTTTTTTATAATTTCAGAAACTTTCCTTATAGATTCTTCATCTAATCCAGAATCGGGTTCATCAAATATATAAACTTTATAATCTCTTAACAAAGATAATAAGATTTCGAATTTTTTTCTTTCTCCTCCAGATAAGCCATAATTTACCCCTCTGTTAATTATATCTTCTGGAAGTTCTAAGTAATGTATTAGGTCTTCTACTTTTTCTCTATTTTCATAAAAACTTTCTAAAAAGATACCTGTATTTAAATATTCTATTTCTGGAGGATATTGAAAAGCAAAATATATCTTCTCTGCTATTTTATAAGTTTCTAGATTTGTTATATCTTCTCCATCTAATATTATTTTACCTTCTTTTCTTAATCTTCTATCATTCAGTATTGCTCTAGCTAAAGTTGATTTTCCAGATCCATTAGGACCAATAATAACAGATATTTCAGAATATTTAAACTCTGCATTTATATTTTCTAAAATCTTTTTATTATCTATCCAAACATTTAAATTTTTTATTAAAAGCATAAAGACTTAAATTTTTTCTCTTATTGCTGCTAATCTTTTTCTATTTCTTGGAGTTAATCCTCTCAAAGCTCTTTTTCTATGTTTTGGCATAGTAATCCAAGAATATTCTTCTCTAGATAAAATTGATGGTTCATTTGGATCAATTAAAATTACTTCATACCATTTATAAATTCCGTCCTCTCCAACATAATATGAGTTTAAAACTTCTAAGTTAGGATATTTTCTAGCAGCTCTTTGTTCTGCAATAACTTGTAAAGGTATATCTAAAGGTCTATACCATCTATAATTTTTTGGTTTTCTTCCTCTAGGAAATTCTTTTCTTTTTCTCCATCCCTTTTTAACCCTAACTCTAACCAAAATTATTCCTCTAATTGGTTTCCATCCAAGTCTTCTAGCTCTATCTAATCTTGTTGGTCTTTCTATTCTAACTATTGCTGGCTCTCTTCTCCATCTACTTATTCTTTCTTTCCACAATCTAATTAAATTTGGATCTTTAGATTTATTTTTCCAAGTTCTAGAAATATAAAAATAAAAAGATTTTGACATCTTATTTTTGTTATTTAGCCTCTTTTTCTTCTTCCTTAAGCTCCTTTTCTATTTCCGCTAGTTCTTTTTCTAATTTTTTATCTTCATATCCTATCCATAATAATAATAAACCAATTAACAATATAATTGGTCCTATTGCCCCTTTTAACACAAATATTACTTCCTCTAACCAATAATATATCCCTAATATACCTAATAGAGTTAATACTATTCCTATTATGACTTCGAGCAACCATTCTTTCATTTAAGTTTTTATATAACAATCTTTTTAAAATGATTGATTTAGATAGTTTCATAAAAGAATTAATAAACCAAATTCCTGAAGGGAGAATTTCTACATTTAAATGTATTTCAGATGCTTTAGGGAGTCATTATGCAATAAAATATGTTGCTTCTATATATAAAAAACTTGAATGTCCGTGGTGGAGAGTTGTTAATGAATCTGGAATTGTAAATGATGATTTTCAAAAGAAAAAGCTAATTGAAGAAGGAATAGAGATTATAAATAATAAAATAGATATAAAAAAATATCTTTTTAAAGATTTTAAAATAAAAATAAAACCACTAGAATATTTAAGAAAGATTCAAATTGAGATGTCTAAAAAGATTTCTTTAAATGACGAGTTTGAAAAAATAGAATATATTGGTGGCGTTGATATTGGATATAAAAATAATGTTGCAAAAGTTGTTTATGTAATATTAGACAAAAATCTTATTTTATTGAAAAAGTATATTTTTATAGAAAAGATAGAGTTTCCATATATTCCTACGTTTTTATCTTTTAGAGAAGGAGAACCGATAATTAAAACATTTAATAAAATCGATAAAATTGATATTTTATTTGTAAATGGTTTTGGAATAGCCCATCCTGTTAAAATGGGATTGGCAAGTTGGATTGGAGTAAAATTAGATATACCAACAATTGGTATAACAAAATCTCTTTTATATGGAAAGGTAGTAGAAGATAAAATAATTGATGAAAAAAGTAACGAAATTTTAGGATATGTTATTAGAAAGTTTAATAAAAAAATTTATACATCTCCTGGAAACAAAGTTTCGTTAAAAACTTGTAAAGAATTATCAGAAAGATTTTGGATTAAAGGAAATTATCCAGAGCCAATAAGACTTGCTGATGAGATTAGTAAAAAAATATCTATTCCTTAAAAATTTGCACTATTATTTTTTCTCCAACATCCCAAACTAGCACTCTATTTCCTTCTACAATCTTCCCTTTTAATTCATCATTAACTACTTTTGCTTCAAAAGTTTCATATGTTTCCATATCCATAACCAAATATACATTATCTGAAATTTTAGAAACAACTTGTCCTTTTATTTTTCTAATAACTGGAACTTCTATTGGATCTTGGGTTGGTTTAACTATTTCGGCAACTTTTCCAGATGTTATAGATCTCATAACAACTCTTGCTTTTGCAGATCCGTGCTTTCCTGTTTTTGAAGTTTCTATTTCCAATACTTCATAAACTTCGTTATTATACCATACGTATGATCCTTTTCTTAAATCTATTACTTTTTTTATTTGTATCTCCGGCATAAGATATTAAAAATAAACTAAAATTTAAATAATATGTTAATTCATAAAGAAATCTTAGATAACGGAATAGAATTATATTCTATTCCAATAAAAGGAGTAAATACAATAGGAATTGCTATTGTAGTAAATATAGGAAGTATATATGAAGAATCTGAATATAGAGGAATTTCGCATTTTTTAGAACATATGATGTTCAAATCAAATAAAAAATATAGTTATGAGCAAATAGATCTTGGGTTAGAATTAAACGGAGGGATTGCAAATGGTTTTACTTCAAAGGACTATACAGAATATGTTGTAGAATGTTCAAAAGGCGGGTTTGAAAATATTATTGATATTTTGTATTCGATGTTTGAAAATAAAGAATATAAAGAAGAAGAATTCGAAAATGAAAAAAAAGTAATTATGAGTGAAATAGAAAGAATAAACAACGATCCTGAGAGTAAATTATCTATATTAGTTAAAAAAAGCGTTTTTGGAGATTCAGATTATGGAGATGATATTGGGGGGACTAGAGAGACAATTCAAAATATAACAAAAGATATTTTAGAAGAATTTAAAGAGAAATATTATACTCCAAAAAATATGGCAATCTTTTTAGAAGGAAATGTTACTAAAAAAGATATAGAAATTGTTAAAAAATATTTTTCAAAATTAGAGGGAGATAAACCAAAATTAAAAAAACCTTCTATAGGAAAAGGAAGAGACATAACAGAATATATGGATACGAAAAATCAAATATATTATTCTTTAGGAATAGATTTTAACATAGATGACTTCTTTGATCTCTTAACTTTATCTGTATTATTATCTGGAGGAATGTCCTCTAAAACATTTCAAATATTCAGAAATAAATATGGAATAGGGTATCATATTGATTTAGGATTTGCAGCTCAGTATCCCGATAAAGTTATATATAATTTAGAGATTCCGGGATTTGAAACTGAAAAAGAAAAAGTTTTGTATAATGCCATAGAAGATTTTGTAAATTCTAAAGTAGATGAAACCTATATTAATGGAAGACTTAAAAGATATGAATTAAAATTTGAAAAAAAGAGAAAGGATGTATTTGAAAGACTTTTAGTAGATCCAATTGGATATAAAAGGTTTAGAGTAATATATGACAACATTTTAGAGATTGTAAAAGAAAAATCAAAAGATTTTGAAAGTTTAAGAAAAAAATTAGAAAAATTATTGGATGGTTATGAAGTATGGATAAGACAGAAATAAATAATATAATAAAAAAAATAATATCTTTTTCTGATAAAATTGAAGATAAATTAGCCGCTCCAGAAATATGGAAAAATTTTAAAGATCCATTTAAAGTTTTAATAACAGCAATAATATCTATAAGAGTTAGAGAAGAAACGACAATAAAAGTTTCTGAGAAATTTTTCAATAGATTTAAAACTTTGGAAGATATAAGAAATTCTAGTGAAGATGAAATAAAAAAATATTTAAAAAATGTTGGATTGTATAATCAAAAAGCCAAATGGATAAAAAAAATAGCAGAAATTTGGGATTATAACAAAAGTTGTGATGAAGAATATATAAGATCTCTACCTGGAGTTGGAAGAAAAGTTGCTAATGTCTATTTGAATATTGTTTGTAATAAAAATTATATTGCTGTGGATTCTAATGTTCATAGAGTTTTAAATAGAATTGGAATTGTTAAAACAAAAAATTTTGAAGATACCGAAAAAGAGCTATATTCTTTATTAGATAAAGAGTATTGGAGTTTAATAAACTATTATTTAATAAAATTTGGAAGAAATATATGTAAACCTTTAAAACCCAAATGTAATATTTGTCCAATTAAAGAAAAGTGTAATTATTATAAAAATAAAAAAGAATAAAGCCTTATAATTTTACTGTTCCTTTTACTGCTATTTTTATATCTTCTGGTTTTACTGTTGTTCTCTTTCCATGCTTTGCTAATGCTGCTGCTCTTTGTGCTATTTCAAATGCCAAATCTTCTAATGCCTGCTTTAGATACTTTACTGCTCTATCAGATACTCTATCAACTCCTGCCTTTTCCCCTCTTGCTTTTAATAACCTTTCTACAGCTGCCATTGGAATTCCTCTTTCACCTCTCGCCATAATAAATATTTTGTTTGATAATTTATAAAATTTTTTCCTTTTTTAATAAAAAATCAAAAAATTCTGAGAATAAGAAGTAGTTATCTCTATTTTTCTATATTACTATAATTAGAGACCGTTGATTTTTTCTAATAATATATAAGTTTCCCCTTTTTCTAATAATAGGGCTATTCGATTGAAAAATACAAATATTTTTTCTGATTTTTTCCTAAAAAAAATAAATTTTTTTGATATATCTTAATTTTATTCTCTGGGTGCCAGAACAAATCCAAATTTAAATTTATCTAACGATCTATAATCCAACCAAATTGGTTTATCCTGATCTAGCTTTATAATAACTGTATCTGATACTGTAGCTACTTTAGTTACTTTATAAAGATAGTCTACAGAATATCTGGATGTTACTTTGGCTGGAATTTCCATTGATAGAACACTTTCATCTTGCGGTGTAATATCAATTTTCATATCTTTTAGCTCTCCTTCAGCAATAAAACTAACAGTATTTGAATCTGGATTTGTAACTATTTTTATTTCATCTGCTATAATTTTTGCAGAGGATATTATTTCTGAAAATGCCTTTGCATCCATTTCTAATTTTATTCTCAAATCTATAGAAGGTATTTCTAATATATTTCCTTCGGTTTCTATTAAAGGTAAGGTAAATGTTCTTTTTGATTTACCTTTTAAAGAAACTAAAAGTTTATTTTTTTTCTTGTCAATACTCCATTCTATTTGTTCCTTTACTTTTGCTTTACCAATAATTTTTTTAAGATCTTCTAGATTTACTGTAAATATTTCCTCTTCTTCTGTTAATTTATAGTCTAAAAACATATTAGGATACATTTCTACAATAATTATTGCTACATTTGCGGGATCTAGAGAAGTTAGAAATATACCATCATTTTTTGCTTTAAAAGTACCTTCTGACAAAAAAGCCGTTGTTGCTGCTAATATATTTTTTAATTCTTTAGCTTGGGGGAATACAACATCCATAAAAAATTGTTTATGAAAATTATTTAAAATCTTTAATATTTTTAAAAAATTTCTTATATATTAATCTTGCAGAATATTTATCCAAATATTCATTAAAATTACCACACTTTGAAGAAAATACGCATTTTGGACAGCCATCTAAACATTTACAACTAATTAAAGATTTCTTAGATTCTAATATTAGTTTTTCTATATTTTCAAATATTATTTCTGCCAATCCTACTCCATTTTCAAATCCTTCATATATAAAAATTGTTGGTTTTTGTGTTTGCGAATGAATAGGATATGAAAAACCTCCCAATTCTCTTGAATCTATGTAAGTGACTATTGGAGATATTTTAATAATATTGTGTTCTATTGCATGTAATCCAGATCTAAAAGATGTCTGAGAATCAATAAGCTTTTTAATATAAAAAGCTAGCTTTTTATCTTTAATTCTAAGATCTAACAAAAATTTTTCTACGATTTCCTTAATTTTTCTACTAGCTAATCCCCTATATTTTTCATAAAAATAATCTTTAACTACTGTAGTCGAAAAATTAAACAAATCTTCAAAGGAAATGGGATATTTCTTTTCAGAAATAATTTTTGAAATTTTTTTCTTTAGAGTTTCAAGATATTCTCTTTCTATAGTTTCGTATTCCTTTGGTATTTCTATCCAAATTGCTTTAGTTATAAATTTTCTTTTAATTGTATTATCATAATATATTATATTCTGCATATATTCTTCTCCATATTTTATTTTTTCTACGTATCCTAAATATTCTCTATTAACTTCTATAATACCTAAGTTTATTTTCCAATCTCCAAATTTTTTTTCTTTAAGTTTTTCTATTATTTTAACCTCTTCATTGTAAATTGGTTCCGTTTCTATACCAGATTCTTCTTTTTGAACTATAACAAAATTTATATTTCCTATATTCACTAAAGATACAGATCTATATGCTTTTCCTAAGGAATAATAAACCATTCCTGGTAATAAATATTCATAAAATGCAATTTCATCTACTTCTTCTATTATTTTTCCTTTAGATTTTAACATATTCGCTATTTTAAAAGCAGTCTCTTCTCTTTTAATATTTTTAACAATTTCATAATCTGATATATCTATTAAATAATAAATTTTATCAGATATGTTTCTTAATCCAGAATATATTACTTTTCTTATAGGAATTACATATTCCTTTCCAAACAAACTATCTTTAATTATTTTTATATAATTTTTTTCTATTAATCTTTTTAGTATTTCTTTATCTTTTTCTTCAATAAGATCTAAAGGTAGTCTTCCAAATTCGTGAATCATGTAAAGTAAATGTTTTTCCCTTATTTTTTCATTATCCAAATTAATCGGAAGTTCTTCAATATCGTTTTTTTCTATTTTTTCAAACAATTCTTCAAAATTTGATGAGTAATATAAATCTAATGCATCTTTTTTGAATATTATTATATTTAGTCCATTAGATGTTCTACCAGATCTTCCAAATCTTTGAATTAAAGAAAATATACCATCTCTAGGTATTCCATAATTTGCTACTGCAGAAACATCTCCAATATCTATTCCAAGCTCTAAGGCTGAAGTAGTTATTAAAATTCTATATTCATTATTTTTAAATTTCTTCTCTATTTCTTTTCTAATATCTTTTAAATAACTTGCTTTATATGTAAAAACCAGATTACTTTTTTCAAGATCCTCTATTAGCATTTTATATCTCTCTACTCCTTTCTTTGATTCTAAAAAAACTAAAGATTTTATATCATTTTCTAAAAGTATTCTTATTAATCTTTTTAATACTACCTTTGGTCCTATGTTTTTAGTATCTATTCCGATAACCCATCTATCATATCTTTTACTATAATCCTCGCTTATAGTATAAAAATCTAAGCTAAATAATTTTTTAGCAAATTCTTTTGGATTTTTTAAAGTTGCTGATAAAGCTAGAAACTTAAAAGAATTGTTTTTATATAAATATTTCAATAAATAAATTAATCTTTTAAAAACATAAGCAGAATTTGTACCAAAAACTCCACGATAAGAATGTAATTCGTCAACAACTATTAAATCTAGATTTCTAAAAAAATAGTACATTTTTCCATGATTTTTTAATAAAAACAAATGTAAATTATCTATGGTAGTTAATATAACATTGGGTTTATCTTTTATCAGCTTTTCTTTTTCTTTATAAGTTAAATCTCCTAAAAGAATTCCAAATTTTAAATTTATCTTTTTTTCAAAGATTTCATTAAATTGATTTATTAAAGATTGGAATTTCTCAAATTGATCATACAATAGTGCTCTTAATGGATAAATTAAAAGATAGGTTTTATTTTGATTTTTTAAATAATTATCCATTATATATAACCTAAAAATATGAGATTTTCCAGAGGCTGTTGGTGTTGTTACAACTACGTTTTTTCCATTGTATAATAATTCTAAAGTTTCTTTTTGATGTTTATATAATTTTATATTAATTTTATTCAAAAATTTGTTTATTTCTTCATTAAAAAACTTAAAATCATCAAAAATTGGATCTTTTTTATTTATTTTTTTTATTCCTACAATTAGGTCTCCGAATTCTTTCTTCAAAATTTCAACAATATTTTCCACAATAATATAATTTATTTAAATAATTAAAAAATATCAGCCAGGAGTGCTTAATCATTGTTCATTTCCCGGCAAAACCCTTCATCATCTACGCCGCCGGGGGGATTTGAACCCCCGACCCTCCGGTTAACAGCCGGATGCTCTACCGCTGAGCTACGGCGGCAATATAAATATTAATAATAAACTTCATTTAAAAAATATTCTTTATGAACATAAATAATGAAATTATAGAAATTACAAGTAGAGAAATTGAAAAATTAAAAATTGTTTTTGAAAAAATAAAATTTTTTGATTTTGAATTAAAAACCTTTATTGAAGCTTACTGGAAGGATTGTTTATATTTCTATAATAAAAAAGATTATATAAAATCTTTTGAATTAGTAAATTATATTTGGGGTATTTTAGATTGTATGGCAAACAAAAACATGATTTATATTCCAGAAGATATTAGAAAATGGTTTAAGATTTAAAGAGCTTCTTAACTAAAAAAAATATAAAGTCCTTTTCTTCTTCAGAAAACCAAATAATGTCAAAATATTTTTTTATAAGTGGTTTCCAAAATGCTAAACCTTTTCTTTTTAAAACAGTTAAAATTAATATTCCATCATCCTTAAGAACTTTTTCCAATATTTTTAAATCTTCTTCAGGATTTTTAGAATCTTGCAAAACAGTAACAGATAATATTATATCAAAAAATTTTTCATATTTATCCAATTCTTCTTTCCTTATTATTTTAACATTTTTTATTTTTTCTTTTGTTTTTTGAATCATTTTTTCAGATAAATCATATATGTATATCTCTTTAGCTATTTTTGCTAAGAAAGAAGTAGAAATACCTGTACCACATCCATAATCTAATCCTTTTTCAAATATTTTAGATAAAAATAATCTATTGTATATTTTTTCTATTTCTAAAATTTTATTTTTTTGTTCTTCACCATATAAATCATCGTATATGTCAGCTAAATTATCATAAAATTCTGAAACTATGTCCTTATATTCATCCATTATTTTATGAAAGTTTTTATTAAAAGATATAAATTATTACATTAAATATTTTGTTATGATAGAAATTTTAGGAATTGGTATAAAATTAGATGTAGATAATAAAGAAGTTGAATTAGAAAAAAACAAAAATATATTAAATATTAAAGATAAAATATTTGTTTCTTCACAGGCATATGATGTTTATAATAAAAATTGGAAGTGTAGATTATTTTTTAATGATAAAATAAAATTTATTAGTGGGCATGATATTTATCTTTATGACTTTGATTATTTAAATCAAAAAGATAAAATATTTTCAAGATCAGAAATAATATATGTTGGTTTAAATTTAAAAGAAGAAAAAGAAATTGATTTAATTCAAGACAAATATTATATATTGTCTCCGTCTAGTAAAATAAAAATAGGAAAGGGAAAAATTGGAAGTGATTTAAAAGAAACAATAATAGATACTGAAAATGTAATAAGAAATATATTAAGAGCTATAGACGGTTTATTAATAAGAAAAATACCAAAAATATAATTAAGATCCTATCTTCTCATATATTCTTAATAATTCATTAAGTTTACTAATTCTTTCTCCACCAATAATTCCAAATTTTACATATGGTACTTCAAATGCAACTGCTAAATGGGCTATAATATTGCTTTCTGTTTCTCCAGACCTATGAGAAAATATTGGAATAATATCGTTTTTCTTACAGAATTCTATAGCTTCAATTGTTCTAATAATTGAACCTGCTTGATCTGGCTTTATTATTACTGCTTTAATAGAATTTTGTTTTATTGCTTTTTCTATTCTTTCTATATTTGTAACAGTTAAATCATCTCCAGCTACTATTGCTCTTGTTTCCTTATTTATTTCCGAAAATCCTTCAAAATCATCTTCATGTAAAGGATCTTCAATATAAAAGAGATTATAATCTTTAATTATATCTAAAACTGTTCTTATGAACTCTTCTTTACTATATTTTTTATTTTCAAACACATAAACACTGTTATTAAAAATATGTGTTGCTGCTAAATCTATACCAATGTCAATTTTTATAGAATATTCTTTTTCTAAACTTTCAGATAAATTTCTTAAAACATTTAATAAAGTATGTGTTTTTAAAGAAGTTGTCCATGCTCCTTCATCATTTTTACCATACATAAATTTTTCATCTAATAATTCTAATCTTTCCCCTAAAAGTTTATGATAATATGATGCTAAAAATATTGCCACTTTTAAATTGTTAATTCGAGGGGAAATTAAATATTCTTGTACTGTTGTACTTCTCCACTTTGCATGAGCTCCACCACCTACAACATTTGCTAATATTCTAATATTTTTTATATTCGGTTTTTTATTAAAAAATGAATAAATTGGTTCATTATAATGAAAAGACCATGCCCTTAATATTGCATACTCTATTGCCAATATGAGATTGCTTCCATATTTTTTAATTCCACCAATTAATTCTAGATCATTTTCAAAATTTTTTAAATCTCCCAAAGTTTGGATGTCATATGTTTTTAATAAATCTACTAGTTCGGAATTAAATAATTTTATCGCTTCCTCTACATCTATTTTATTTGCTTCATAAGATCCTTTACTTGCTCCAGAAGGAACTGACTCTGAAAAACCATTTATTTCAACTTCAATTGCTGGATCTCCCCTAGAATTTAAAACAATTCTTGCTTTAGCATCAACAATCCTCATAAATTTATTTCTATTTTTTAGATAATTTAAATTATCTAAGTGGGCCCGGGGGGAATTGAACCCCCGACCTCCCGGTTATCAGCCGGGCGCTCCGCCACTGAGCCACGGGCCCATATTATTTGATTTTATACTAATAAATTTTTAATTAGTTTAAAAAGTATGGATATTATTACAGATATTTTAGAAATAGTTTATAAAGAAATAACTTTACCTATCATAACATTTATAGCAAACACTCCAATATATGTGTCAAATATAGTTTTATTTATACTTATAGCTACTCTTGGTTATATTATAGGTAGATTCTTAGATTTTTTTGCTAGAATTATTTTGTCTTATATAAAGTTAGATGATATTTTTAAAAAAAATAATATAGAAAATGCTTTCTTTAACATAAAACCATCAATTTACATTAGAAATTTGTTAAAATATTACATATATTTTTATTTTATAATTCTTGGCCTAGAAAGGATTAATTTAATAATGGCAATTTTATTCTCATATTTAAACATGCTTTATAAAATAATTATAGTATTGTCTATTGGTTTTATAGTTTCAGCAATTTTAGAAAGATATCTAAGATCTATAACAGATAAGAAGATTGTTTTAAATCTATCAAGAGGATTAACAATATATATTTTCTTTATATGGGCATTAGAAATAGTAAATTTACCTACCTATATTTTCTATACTATCTTGAGTATATTTCTAATAGTAGTTGCAATATCTTTAGGATTATTTATTGGAATAATCTTAACTTTAGAATATAAAGAAGAAATTAAAAAAATACTAAAATGATTTGTGAGATTTGTGGAATAAATAAATCTTCTAGAAAAGTTTTTTTAGAAGGAGCATTAATAGAT
>JAVYNJ010000016.1:0-13707 GCA_038735675.1 Nanopusillaceae archaeon
CTTGATCTGCAACAGCTGCCGCCTTAGATTGTGTAGCTACAGTGGTTTGTGTTATTAAGAAAGCTGCTATTGCTGCTGTTAAAACTAAAGCTATAAATACTATCAAGGTTCCAATACCTGTTTGTCCTTTCATAAAATACAATTCCATCTTTTCTTAAATTTAAATATATGTTAATCAAAATGGTTAATCATGCCCCCGCCGGGATTTGAACCCGGGTCTCGGGGACGAAAACCCCGTATCCTAGACCTGACTAGACGACGGGGGCTATAGAATATTTAAATTATGAAAACTTATTTTAAATTTTTTCTATCTCATCGCATATTCTTTGAACTTCCTCAATGTAAAAATTAATAAAAATAATTTCTCCATAACTATATATTAAAACTTTTTTGTCATTATTGTACAATCTAACCAATTCATGATCTTTTTCCAAGATTTTATAATCTTTAAAAATAGATAAAACCCTATCAATCTCTATTTTTTTATCAAAAACAACAGAATAATCATTTATACCACATAATTTATTTATTTTATACATTAAGTCAAATAAACTTTAAATTCTTATAATCCTTATGCTAAATGTAGAAAAAATTAGAGAAGATTTTCCGATACTTAACAGAGAAATAAATGGAAAAAGATTAATATATTTTGATAATGCTGCATCTTCTCAAAAACCAATACAAGTAATAAATAAAATAAAGGAAGTTTATGAAAATTTTTATGCAAATATCCATAGAGGAATTCACACTTTATCGCAAGAGGCTTCAGAAATGTATGAAAATTCTCATAGAGATGTTGCAAGATTTATAAAAGCTAAAGATTGGAGAGAAATAATATTTACAAGAAATGCTACAGAATCTATAAATTTAATTGCTTATTCTTATGGATTAAATAATCTAAAAAAAGAAGAAAAAATTGTTTTGACAATTATGGAACATCATTCAAATATTGTACCGTGGCAATTTCTTTCAAAAAAAACCGGTGCAAAAATGGAGTATATTTACATAAATAAAGATTATGAACTTACCTTAGAAGATTTAGATAAAAAAATAGATAATAAAACAAAAATTGTTGCAATTACACAGATGTCAAATGTCTTAGGAACTATAAATCCCATAAAGGAAATAATAAATCTTGCTCACGAGAAAGGAGCAATCGTTTTAGTTGATGGTGCTCAAAGTGTACCACATATGGAAATAGATGTTAAAAAATATGATATAGATTTTTTAGTTTTTAGCTCACACAAAATGCTGGGTCCATCTGGAATAGGAATATTATATGGAAAATACGAAATATTAGAAAGTATGGAACCTTTTTTATTTGGTGGAGATATGATTAAAGATGTTGATTTATATGATTCTTCATGGAATGAGATACCATGGAAATTTGAAGCTGGAACTCCAAATATTGTTGATGGTATTGCTTTTTCAGAGGCTATAAAATATTTAGAGAAGATTGGCATAAAAAATATAGAAAATTACGAAAAAAAATTAATAAAATATTTTTTAGATAGATTAAATGAAATAGAAAAAGCAAAATTAATTGGTCCCGAAAAAGATAAAAATAGAGGAGCTGTTTTTTCTCTAATATTTGAAAAATACAATCCTCATGAAATTGCAAAAATATTAGATAAAAATGGAATAGCCGTTAGATCTGGATATCATTGCGCACATCCGCTTATGAAATATTTAAAACTATTTGAAAAAGGTGGAACGGTAAGAGCAAGTCTATATTTATATAATACCATCGAAGAAATTGATAGATTCTTTGAAATTCTAAAAAAATTAATCAAATAACCATGAATATATTTTTTTAGAATTTCTTTTTATAATTTTTCTTATACTACCACCATTTATATTGAAATAATCTGAAATTTTTCTAAAACTCCAAGCTAATAAGATTTTAGATATCAAAATTTCTAGATCTAAATCTTCTAATTTAGGTTTTTCTTTATCTCCAGACATCAAATAATATAAAAATAATAATCTAATTAGATCTGCCGCGGCTTCATATGTCATCGGACCCTTAAAATATGCTCTGGCTTTTTCTTTTTGAACTTCTGTTAAAAGAATATCAAAATGCGGCCTAATATTAAATGGGGTTTCTAATAATTTTCTAATTATCTTTGGCTCTAAATCAAAATAAACATCGGTTATTTGATTTATTAATCTCCATCTAAATTCATAGTTTAGTTTTTTTACAATTTCTTCAGTTTTTCTATTTAAAGGCTTAACTACTATAGCAGAATATTCTCCAGATGCTTTATTTTTTTCTGGAGATAGATGAATAACTATAAAACCGTTTTTTAACCAGAAATTAAGTAAATCATAAGTCACTCCGAAACTTGTTCCTATCCAATCGTAATTTTTTTCTTTAGCCCAATTTGTAAGTTTTTCTAAAGCAATAGAACCAAGACCCTTACCTTGAAGAGAAGGATGCGTAGCAATTCTAACGATTCTTATTCCTTTTAATTTTGGAAATTCTTTTTCTCTAAAATGTTTCGCTATAACGTCAGGAATTATATTTCCTTTTGGTTTATAATCTTTTAACATTCTTTCAATAGTATCTTCACTTAACTGTCCTTCATAAGCAACCTGTATTGCATTTACTATTTTCTCATTTTCTAATTCTAAAACAAAACCATCATGATGTGGGGCATCGGCAATCATAGCTAGATCGTTCGGTCTATTTTGATAATGTGCTAAAACATAAATTCCAACAAAAGATCTTAATTTTTTCTCTTCTTTTTCAAACCAATCTTTTAGGGGAATTTTATAAAACTTTAACCTTTTCTCTTCTATTAATTTTAAATCGTTTAATTCTACATCTTCGGGTTCTGCATCTAATAATAAAGTATCAAAAAGCCATTTTTCAATTGGATCATCTTCCCCATATCGTATTGGTTCCTTCATTTTATATTCAAAAACCTCAAAGTCTTTTCTTTCTTTTATATATTTCATAAATCTAACTGAGAAAGATCTACCGGCTCCTTCATATCCGTGTATAGTAGAAGAAAAAACTAACTTCCTATTTTTATTTAAATACTCATAAAGAAGATTTACTCCAATTCCTGCAGCTTCATCTACAAATAAAAAATCATATTTTTTTGATAATACATTCAAAGGATCTCTGTATTCGATATATATTTTATTTTTTATTTTTATTTTTTTTCCATGTTCATCAAATTTAATATTATTTTTCTCCAAACCCAATTTCAAAAACTCAAAAAGAGTTTTCACATTTTCAATTGAAGGAGAAGTTATACCTATATCTATAGTTTGATCTTTATCTAGAAAATATTCTACTAATGCTGAAACACAAAGACCTAAAACTGCACTTTTACCTCTACCCCTATCAGCAATTATTAAAAAAGCTTTTTTTCCAGATTCTAATAAATTTTCCAGTAATTTTAATACATTTACTTGATCATCAGTTATACATAGTCTATATATTCTTTCTGAAAATTTCTTATTTTCAGGCAATTTAGTTACTTTTTTAACTTTGGGTATTATTTTTGATATATCACAATCGTAGCTTAAATTCTTCAAAATAATATCCCTTTCGGTATCAATTATTAATATATTTTCGTGTTCAATGAGCTTTCTCTTAAATCTTATTTCAAATAGATTTCTTACATCATCTATTTTATATGGAGGGGTCAACAAGTGTTGATGAAATATAGTTCTTATATTTTCAAAATTACCAAAATCTTCTATTAAAAAAATTATTAATCCTTTTCCAGAAACCGTTCCTATTAATCTACCAATATAGTCTGGAGTTAAAGATTTATACATATCCAGAATCAAAATTTCGTAAGTCTTTCCCATGTATTTTTCGGATTCTGAATATTTTCCTTTTTCTAAATTAAAATTATATTTCTTAAAAATTTCATTAATTTCTTCATACCTTTTAGAAAAGTCTCCATAAAAATCCTCAGTTACAAATAATATTTTTAGATCTACATATTGTTCTTTTAAAAAATTCTTATATTCTTCTATAATTTTATCAATGTATTTTTTGTATTTTTTACCAGATAGGACAATTATACCTCTATGGTTTCTTAAAAAATTATTACAAAACATTTTTCTCAATTCATTTAATATTTCAGTCTCCATTTAACAAATTTTTAACAAATGTTTAATAAACTTTAAATTTATCAAGAAAAATTATTTAACATCATGTTAATTATATTTAAGCTACTTTAACGTAATAACAAATAACTTTAATGTGGTAGCAAAAAAAGAAGTTAAAATAATATTAAAGAAAGATTAAATTTACGTTAAATGTTTCTTAAAATAATGTTAATTAAATATTAAAAAAAGATTAAGAATAAAAATATATTTTTAATTTTCTATCAAGAGCCTTTAATAACTTATCGTCATCCGATAAGATTACAGACAGCCCTTTTGTTAATCCTCCAGTATATAATCTTGAAGTTCTTCCAGAAGCCTGTATATAAGTTTTTATATCCAGTATATTAAGATATATATCACCTTCTAGTATTTTAAGACTCAGATCTGGATGCTCCTTTAATTTATTTAGAAAATCTTTATTACTTATATATCTAACGACAATTTCTTCTATTTCTCTAATCATATTTGAATAGGATAACATCCATTTTTCACTCCACGTATTTTCAGAATAAGCTTTAGATAAAGAAATTAAAGCATCAGAAGAAAGTCTCTTTAATTTTTTATTCAAATTTCTTAACAATTTCTCAATTTTTTTATTTTCTTTTATCAAAGGCTTAATTACTTCTGCCAATATTAAGAGATTTTTTAGATTTTTTTCAAATTTTGTAATATTTATAGATATTTTAGGAATCCCAACGAATATAGCATATTTTACTCTGGTAGGTAGATCCAGACCCCTCACTAATAATCCTTGATGATGAGCAATTCCAATTAAAATATTTATTTCCCCATTTGCAAATTTTTTTATATTTTTTAAAGATTCTTTTTCTTTAGATATTACTAAACCAACCTTAAATCCATTTTCTGACAAAAATTTAAACAATTCTTCGGCATAATTACTTCCCAAATCTTTACAAACAAATATTAAAATTCCATCTTCCATCTTTTTAACTAAATCTAAAACTACTGGTTTAAAATCTTCAAATCCACTAATATAGCAATCTACAATATTTCTCAGTTTACTTGAAGTAGAACCAACAGAAAAATCTAGTAATTCCTTATATAATTTAACTCTTTTACCCCTAATTGATCCTGTAGCTGATGATAAAACCAATATGCCATGTTCTTTATTTTTAATTTGAGCTAATTTTTCTTTTAATTCCTTATCTAATTCTAAATTTCCCTTTATTTTTTTATCTATTATCTGATTTGAAAATTTTATATCATCTTCACTAAATCCTAAAAGTCTTATTATTCTTTCGATATTTTTCGATCCTTTAAAAAAGGCATCAACGTCGTCAACAAATATGATATCAAACTTCTTATCTGATAATATTTCAAAATTTTTAGATATAAATTGATTAGAAACAATCAATATATCAAATTTTCCATTTTTTATATTTTCTTTTTCCTCCTTGTTTCCGCTATATGCAATAATATTTAGTTTATATCCTGATTTTTCTAAAAGCTTATTTAATTTTTCAAACATTTGAATTACTAAAACTCTTGTAGGAAGAACAATTAATATTTTGTATCCTTTATTGGCAAAATATAACGAAGATACTAAAATAAAAGTAGATTTTCCCGTTCCTGTTGGAGCTATCATAGAAAAACTTCTTTTGTTATATAATCTTTTAAACCATGAAATTTGAATAGACCAAGGATCTGAATTGATCATATTTTTAAAGAAGTTATAAAATTGTTTACTTTCCTCTTTTAAACTATATATTTCTTTGAAATAAAATAATCTATTTTTTTCTAATAATATTTTATAAATATCAAAATCTGATTTTATTAACTCTAATTCCTCTTCTTTAATATCTTTTTCACAAGGTAAAACATTTTCTAATCTTTCAGAAGATATTGCTTCGTTACAATTAAAACATGACTTTTTTATTATTAAGTTAATGTTCATAACTTTATTAAAACGTTGTACCATATAAATTTTTTTTAGTATATATAAGTATGGAAACTAATATAATAGAAGAACTTTTTTCTTTACAAAAAATAGAAAAAAAGCAAGGAAATCTAAAACCAGAAAAAATTTCTCCAAACTTCTTCAAAAAAATATCTGAAGAAATAAAAAAAATAAAAAAACAAATAGAAAAATCAGACCCAAGTTCTGAAGAAACAAAAAATTTACAAGAAAATTTAAATAATATAAAAAATCTCCTCAGAGATATTATGATTATTAGAATTACAAAAATATTAAACTGTCTGGTTTTGCAATCAAAAGAAGGATTAAATATAATAAATGAAAAGGAATTACAGGAAGAAGAAAAAGTATTCTACAAAATAGCAAATAAAGTAATATCTACATACATAAATGAAGTTGTTAAAAAAATGATAAATGGAGAAACTCCAAATGAAGAAGCTTTAATATCAATATTCGAAAATGACGATATTAAAAGTAAATCTAAAGACAAAACAATAATAACAATTAAACAAGATTTTGTTCCAAAGGTCTTAGCATCTGGAAATAAAACATATGGTCCTATGTTTTATGGCGATATATTAATAATTTCGAAGACAATTGCCGAAAGATTATTAAATACTAAACAAAAAATAGCAGAAGAGATTATAAAAAATCAATAAATTTAAAAAATATTTTAATAGAATTATTTTTATGAAATTACCAAAAACTGTTAGAAAATATTGTCCACACTGTAATACGATTACAGAACATAAAGTAATTATAGTTAAAGCTATAAAAGCTAGAGGTGGATTGTCCTTTGGAGCTAGAAGAAGTAGAGAAGGTAAAAAAGGAATGGGAAACAAAGGAAAATTTAGTAAGAGACCAATTTCCCAAAGAAAACGAGGATTATTTAAAGTATCTAAAGGAATAGATATAAGACTTGAATGTTCTAAATGTAAGAAAAAACATGTATGGAATATAAAAGGAAGATACAAAAAAGTTGAAATTTCCACTTTTTCTAAATAATGGATTTTAAAGCCTATATTGAAGCTTTAGGAAATGATAAAGATACTTTAAAGAAATTTTTGGAAGAGATTAGTAAAAAAATTAAAGAATTTAAAAGCATAAACATAAAAAATATAAAAATAGAAGAACCTATAGAAAGAGAAATAGAAGAAAGTGGGAAAAAAATGAAACTATGGTCTTCTTATATAGAAATTTTAGCTAGTATAGAAAAATTTGAAGATTTAATAGATTTTGTACTTTGGTACTCCCCATCGAAAATTGAAGTATTAGATCTAAAAGAAATTAAGATATTAACCTCTGAGAAAGAGATAAGATTAGGTAAGGAAAATTTAAATATCCTTTTAAATCAGATATCTTCTAGAATAATTGAAATGACTAGGTTAGTTAATATTTTAATGACTACAAATTCCATATTATACAAAACTTTAGAAAAATATGCTCCAGGAGAAATTAAAAAATTACAAGATAATCAGCCAAAATAATAAGGCATTTTTTTATCTTTCAGATTTTCTAAATTTACTTTTCTTTCTGAAATCATTTTTTGAATTTCCAATCTAATTTTTCTTCCTTTTTCTATTAAACTATCTAAATTAACTTCAAAATTATATATTTTAGAAAGCAAATCCAATATTTTTGCTGCACCCAAATAACCATAAATTTGATTTGAATAATAAGTCTCAACCAATAATATATATGCGGGGATTTTATAGTAATTAGATAAACTAACAAAAAGACCAGACATTCCAACAACATTATTTTTTACAAAATTTTCAATTTTTTCCTTTATCTTTTTTGTTATCTTATTTTTATCAAAATATAAATTACTAGCTATGAAAACTTTCGGATTTTCTGGTTCAATTTCTAGGCCTAAACCTCCAATAGAGACTATATGATCTGCCTTCAGCTTTTTAATCATTCTAAGTATTGAAAAAGTTAAATTGTATCTATCTTCTAATGATATACCTACATCTTCTAAAATTCCCGGTTGCAAATCTCCATACAATACTAAAAAGTTTTTATTCTTATTTTTAAAATAATAAAGATTTATAAGATACTGCTTAAAAACTATTCCTTCTTTATTAGAGAAAGAAACATCAGGAAAAGCTTTAGATACTATTACTGCTATTTTTTTCGCTTTATATCTTTTTATTATTGTTTTACCAACTATTTTTGCTACATTTCCCATACCACCTCCCAAAGAATATATTAAAATTGGTTTTTTTATCTTTTTTAGTATTTTATTATTTACAAAAATTCTTACCATTTTTATCATAAATAACCAAGTTTATATAAATATTCTCTTTTGTTTTTTCTTCTATAATCTCCCCATTTATCCTCTGGAGAAAATTTTGGCGGTATAGCTCTATAGGTTTTATTACCACAATTAGAGCATATTTCTCTAAAAGTATATGTTTTACAATATATACATTTTCTTAATTCTTTATTCTTCATTTATTTGATAGATTAAATTCAATTTTTTAGCATTGTTTTCAATATAATCTATCAAAATTCTTCTTTTTTCGTTTATTTCTCTAGGATTATAAGAATTATATTGAATTGCATATGTAGGAGCTCCCAAATATTTTATACTAAATCCTAAATTCTCTAAACCTTCTAAAAATTTTTTTAAAGATATAATTCCATCTCCTTGCATAGAATATATATCCAATATTATTCTTAATCTGTACATAGGAACACTATAATTTTCTTTAAGATAATCATAAAGTTTCTTAGCAATTTTTTTGTCTATCTCGTAATTTTCGAGAATTTTATATCCATTTATATACACTTCATTAAATATTTCAAATAATTTTTTTCCTTTGTATATTATTTTGTCCAATAATTTATTTATATCTAATTTATTTTTTTCACAAAAAGATTTTAATAAAAAATAAGCTTGTCTTTCTTTCTTATATTCCGAAATTTTGGCCTTTCTTCGATTTTCATCAACCCTCTTTAAGGATAATGTTGCAATTCTGGCTTTTTCATCTACATCTAAAACATAGCAAACAACAACTTTGTCTTCGTAAGCCACTTCTCTAATATTAGTAATTCTTTTTGAAGATAATTCATCTATTGGAATAAAACCAATAAAATTTTCATATTCATTTAGTATTGTTTTTATTGATATGTCACTAATTTCTTTTATAGTTGCAATTACAAAATCTCCCTTTTTAGGAGAATCTTTTTTAAGATACATATAATTTTTTGAAAAAAAATAATTAAAAAACTTTACTTCTCTATTCTTACTTGGCCTAAAAATACTCTTCTTACAATATTATAATTAAATTTAATTTCCACATAAAGATTTGGAGTTTCAACTACACCATCGAGAGGAATATTTATTTGATTTAAAGAATTTATTCTTAAGTCTGTTTCATTTCTAAGAATTTTTCCTATATATTTGATTTCATATAAACTTTTAAATTTATCTATATTCTCTCTAATAAAGCAGTCTTTCTCAACTTTTTGATAAGTTAAAACATACTTATCTCCTTCAGATTCTATTATTAAATATATTCTTAAATAAAATTTTTTGTCTATTTCATTATAATAAGATTCCGCTCTTTCAATTCTTATTATTCCATCAACGGGATATATATTACTAACTTTTAATTCGCATATTCTGTCTTTATAAAAACATCCTTCTAATCCTATTATGGAATAGTAATTATAACAAAAGTTTACAATAACATTTTCATAGTCTGAAATAAAATATTCTGGATTTTTGAAATAAATAAATCCTTCCTTAGGTAATTCTATCTCGTAAATCGTATAAATTCCTTCTTCTATTTTATTAGTACATCTACTTCCCGTAAGATTAAAAGCTAAAGATCTAAAAGAAGCTAAACAAAGACTCCAATTTAAATTTTGATCAAACAAAAATATTTTTACACCAACTCTATAGGGAAAATCTCTTTTTATTGAGGGCGGAATGTTTGTTGGTGTTATATATAAACTATATTCTTTTTGTAATTTTTCATATTCTGAAGTTCCCGAAAAACAACTAAAAAATAAAAAATTAAACAATATAATAGAAAAGACATAAAAAAACAAAATTATACTTCTCATTACACTTGTCTAACTATTTGTATATTATACATATTTCTCATTGAACACGTATATTTTAAAACTAAGTCAACTTCCATATATACTCCGGTTTCTGATGCAAATAGTTGATAAATTTCGTTATTTTTTGTTAAATCTATAGAACATCTTAATGTTGCTGGCAAAGTATTTATGGTTGTAGGTGTACAAGATATTCCATCTATTTTCTTTCCTGCAATAACAGCATTAACTATAATTTCATTTCCAATTCTAAGTGGTGGTTGTCTTCTATATCCTTCAAAACATTTTTCAGCATCAATTATATCTAAATAAAATATAGCACTTTTTGATGTTATATCTATTTTTATTTTATCAGATTTAGGTACAATTGGAGAAGATGTATAAGATATTAAAGTTTCTAATGATGATGTAGATCCTGTTGGAGGTTTTCTTAAAGTTGCGGGTATTTTTATTTTTGTAAATAATTCGGAAATATTATATTCTATTACTATATTTACATTGTTAATAGCCTCTAATCCAGCCGGAATTTTAAGTTCATATTTTATAGATTCTTTCTCCATTGGAAATACATTTTTCTTTATTGAATCGTATTCTGCCTCTTCTAATTCACATGATCCTAAAACTTCTCCAGGCATTACAGAAGATAAAATTCTATAGTTTATAGTATATGTTTTACCTTCTCCAGTATATATATATGACTTACAAATAACAGGATATGTATTGTTAAAACCTTCAACTGTGTTATATTCTATAAAAGTGTCTAAATCTGATAGCTCTACCGAAATTTTTCCTGGTTTGTTTACAGCCCATTCTGCTTTTAATAATTTTTCTTCTCTTTTTGCTTCAGAAGTTATTGGACAACTTTGAAATAATATTGTAGGTAATGCTAAAAGAAATGCTAATATTAAACTAAATACTGTCCTCTTCATCATACTTTTTTTATGTTTTTAAAAATTTTTAAATAAATAAACTTTATATATTATTCACTTTCATAACAATATATTCTAGATCTGTAACAACATTTTTTTCTATTCCATAAGTTGCTTTAGCAGTTATTATAACCTCTGAATATTCCACAAATTCTACAAATGAAATTACTATTGGTATAAAAAAGAAAAACTTATCAAAATTTTCATTTTTGTAAAGTATTATATATTTGTTTCTATCAAAATCGTCAGGTATTTTTTTAAAATTAACTTTACAATTTATTTTTTCTATATATTCTTTACAAGTAAGATCGTAAATTGCGGTTTGTATTCCTTTAAATTGTGGATCTAACGAAATTTTTATATGATTTGGATTATATTTTATTTCGATTTCAAAATCTGAAATATCATATAGTTCATTTATATTTTTAAGAGATATATAAATAGTATCACTAACCTCATTAAGATTTCTAAATCTTATCACTGGATATTCTGAAAGAACACCAAGTCTAAGAATATTTATTTTTGGAAAATCTAAAAATCCATCAAAATATCCTAAATCATATTCTCTCTTATCTAATTTTAAATATGCATATATATCTTTGTTTTCATAAAAAGAATTTATTAGAACGCTTTCGTCAACAACCAAAAATTTATATATGGTTCTCGTCGTTATATTAGAAATTAAAACTAAAAAATTGTTCTGAAAATAAAGCTTTTTATATAAGATTTCTTCACAATTTGAAATATTTATATAAATCGTTGGAACAGTACATCTTATATTTTGAATACCATATTCAGGCACTTGATTATTCCTATAAAAATTATTTTTTTCATCAAAAAAGAATTCTGTATTATCATATATTACTTTTCTTCCAAGCTCTAATAAAGAATTTGAAGTTAAACAATCTAATTTAAATATTGGTCTTGTTAAACAATAAGCATTAAAATACATTTTAATATTACTGTTTATAGGAAGAGAAGATTTTATAGCATAATATAAATATTTCGTAGATAACTTTATTGTCGAATCGGAATCTGAATAAAATGTATAATCTATTGGAAGTTTATTGATATCCTCTATTTCAAACATATATCTATATGAATCTCTAGCAGCTACAGATTCTGCTCTACTTTCTATATATGCAAGTTCTGGATTCTCTATGATAAACTTAATTCTATTTATCGTTTCTTCTATTGTTTTTCTTATTCCTGAGATTTGTTCTTCTGCAGACAAAGAAATTTTTTGTGGACAAAAAGAAGGCATAAAAATACAAATAGAATAAGAAAAAGTTGTATAAAACAGGATATAAATTACTATCATGATAATACTACCTAGAATTGCTCCTTGAACAATCCAAGATAGGGTTCTTTTGCTAACTAAACCAATAATAATTACTAAAATTACAAAGATTGTTAAAACTGTTAAAATATTCCCAGAAACAAACAGTAAATATAATAAAATAATGTAAGATACAAAAGTTATTATAGAAACAATCGGTAGTTTTTCTCCTTTCTTTTTTATCTCTTTAAATTTTTCTTTAAATTTTACTCTCCCTTTTATTTTTTTAGATAACTGTGTTGGTTGTTTAGGGGGTTGAGATGGTGGAGTAGGTTGTTTTGGGGGTTGAGATATTTTTCTTTGCTGTTGTTGAGATAACTGTGTGGGTTTTTCGGGAGTTTGAGACGGTGGAGCGGGTTGTTTTGGGGGTTGAGATATTTTTCTTTGCTGTTGTTGATTTAACGTTTTTTCTTGTGGTTGTAGACCTTCTAGTGAGAAAAAAAAATCTAAATTAACACTTTCTTCTTTTTCCAATTTTTTTTCTTCTATAAATCCATGCGAAATTAAAAATTCTATTCTACTAAGTGCTGCCTCGCACCTTTGATATTCATTTTCTTTATCTTTTAGCAAAGGCGCCAAAAAGCCATTATATACTCTCGAATCTAATATATAAAGTAAAGTCTTTAAAAGATTTGCTAGTTCTGAATTTATTATAAAAAGTTTATCAAATACATTTTTTACGTAATTCTCTCCTAGATTTTTTAACTTCATTGCTCTTATAAAATCGTTATAAGCTTCTCCTATTACATTGTATAGTTCTTTAAACTTCTTTTTAATTTCCTCCAATTCCTTTTCTAATTTTATATAATCAAATCTATATTTTTTCAAATCTTTTTTTATATAATCGTTGTTTTTTATGTACTCTATTAAATATTCTTTGATATGATATTTAATAAGAGAAGATTCGCAATTTCTTATAAGAGCAGCAAAATATTCTAGATTATATAAGATCTTATCATAATATTGTAGATTTTCTTTATTTTGCTTTAATTGTTTTAAATAATTTAAAATTTCTTCTCTTACAATATTATACCTTTTTATAGCTTCATTAAGCGCTTTTCCATACTCCACTAAATACTCAATTCGCTTTTCTAATTTTTCTTTCCTTCTTAAAAGTTCTTCAGGGGATTCTTCTTTTTTCGATTGATCTTCTAATTTATTTGGTAAGTCCATTTCATTCATATTATTAAAAGATTACTTATTTCGAGAAAAGTTTCTGGCCTAATAATTATTATATTTTCTCCGTTATTTACACATTTTTCACTAACAAAGAAACTAAATACATCTTTATATGG
>JAVYNJ010000017.1:0-13634 GCA_038735675.1 Nanopusillaceae archaeon
GATGGCAATATTCTCCCAGATTGTTATCTTTTACCTAAAGGAAGCAAAGCTTTAGATTTAGCGTTCAAAATTCATTCTGAAATTGCAAAGAATTTTGTTAAAATTGTAGATATGAGAACTAAAAAATCTTATGGAAAAGATTATGAGCTAAAACATCTCGATGTTTTACGTATTATTACAAATAAATAAATTTATAAAAAATTTTTCGAAATTAAATAAGAATGATCTTCCCAATTAGATGTTTTAGTTGTGGAAAACCAATAGGACACCTTTGGTTTAAATATAAAGAATTATTAAATAGTGGTAAGAGTCCAAAAGAAGCATTTGAAGAATTAAATATAGAAAAAATGTGTTGTAGACAGGTTTTTTTAGGTCATGTAGATTTAATAGAGACTGTAACTAAATTTAAAAAGTTTTAGGGGCCGTAGGCTAGTGGAAGGCTTCCGGGTTCGGGTCCCGGAGATCGGGGTTCAAATCCCCGCGGCCCCAGAAGAGTCTAGTCTTTTTATTTCAATCTTTTTATTATCAATAACTATAAAACCTCTATCCAAGAAATAATGCTTTGTGGTAAGAGTACCGGCTGAATAAGCTTTTATTAGGATTGATTTTCCAATTAAATGTGAATGTCCCAGAACGATATTAACCTTAAGTTTTCTATATTTAAAAAATCTAAAAAAATAGAGCTTCAGCAAAAGCTTTTTTGATTCCAGCAAAAGCCTTTTTGATATTTTTTTAATAATCTTAGCAACTAATTTTGTAAAGTTTTCATTAATAATATTTGAGCTATCTCCATGTATAAATAGAATTTTATTTTGTATATAATAATTCTTACATTCTATTCTATATTTTTTTTCATTATCTCCACATACAACAATTATTTTTTTATTTGTAAATTTTTTTAGTTTCTTAATAAACTCGTAAAAATATTCTAAATTTTCTGCTACATCCCCTAATAAAATAATTTCCTCTGGATTTTCATATTTAATTATATTATATATTTCTTCAATATTACATTTTGGATAATGAATGTCGGCTAATACTAGAATTTTCATGAAAGTAAGTTTTATTAGAATGTTTTTAAATAAATAGATTTATGATTTTGTCCGATAAAAAGATAAAAGAATATATAAATAATAAAAAGATTATTGTAGAGCCTTTTGAAGAATCTTTAGTGGGTCCAGCATCTTTAGATATAAGATTGGGATTTAAATTTAGAGTATTCAAAAATATAAACAAAGAATCAATTGATATTAAAAACTATAAAGATGAAATAATATATCGCTCCGAAGAGAAAGATTATGTTATATATCATGGAGAATATTCAGATCTGTATAATGTTAAGAGAGAAGATATTCCAATTGTTATTCATCCAGGAGAATTTATATTGGCGTCAATTTATGAATACATAGAATTACCTAAAAATATTGCTGCGCAGATAAATGGAAGATCTTCTATTGGAAGATTGGGTATTTTAGTTCATACATCTGCTGGATGGATAGATCCAGGATATGCGGGTCATTTAACTTTGGAAATTTATAATGTTAATAAGTTTCCAATAAAATTATATCCATTAACTAAAATTGCACAAATAGTGTTTCATGAACTAGATGAAGATGTAGAGTTTTCTTATAGAGATAGAAAAACATCCAAATATGTATTTGAGGATGGCGCTACGGAATCAAGAATATCTAGAGATTATAGATAGACTATTTCATTATTTCTTTTATTAAATGATTTTTTAAACTAGGAGTTATATCATATACGTATTTTCCCCTAACTTTAGTTCTTATCAAATACTCAGATTCAACCATTCTCTTTAATATATTTGATAAAGCATGTAAGCTCATGTCGTTATATCTATCTCTTATTATTTTTAAAAGTTCATTTGCGGTTTTAGGACCATATTTTACTATAGTTTCTGCAATATATCTTTGCTTTTCAGTTAACTTTAATATAGTATCTGGTGGTCTTTTTTCTTCATATATTTTTTCTACTACATCTAAATCTACGATTTTTTTCCCCATTTTATACGCCAATATCAAACATTCATACGATATTTTTAATATTTCTCTTGGAAAACCTCCAGCCATCTTGTAAATGCTTTCAATAGCTTCTTCAGTGAATAAATTTGGATTATTTGCATATTCTAATCTCTTTTTAATCAGAGTTTTTCCACTTTCTGGATCTAAAGATTTTAAATATAATTTAGTCGTAATTCTTTCATAAAAAGTTCGATGTTCACGTAATAGTCTTTCCTCTAATTCTGGTAAACCAGCAATAACAAATAGAGATTTTGTGTGATCTATTAAAGTTTTTAGATATTCTATCATATCATCAGTTAAAAAAGTGGCTTCATCTATAAAAAACACTATTTGTTTTTTATTTATAATACTTGAACTATTCTTTGAAAATATTTTAAATATACGATCCAAAAATGTTGAAAATCTTTTTTCGGCTTCTTTTTCAATTTCTTCTTTTTTCGAAAATGGCCTATAAAAAAATATTTTATATTTATAATTATAGTTATTAAATACCCATAAAAGTAATGTCGTTTTTCCAGCTCCGGTTGGTCCACTTACAAAAATCAATTTTTCTTTATTGTTTAAAGCATTCATCAATTGTTCTCTTTCTGCTTTATAACCAACAAAAGTTTCTAAAATTACTTCTAATTTAAATGGGTTATCTTTAAGTCCAAAAAAAGATAGTATATCTTCACTCATTATTAAGTATTTTTTAGATTTTAAATTTAAGAAAACTTTTCTAAACAAAATATATTATAGCCCCGTCGTCTAGCGGCCTAGGATGCGGGGTTTTGGTCCCCGAGACCGGGGTTCAAATCCCCGCGGGGCTAGTAAAATTTAAATTTTAGAAATTAGTAATTTATTCTGAATGGAAATATCATACGAAATAATATTTAATTATGTTAAATCAATATCTTACATATTCCTTATAATATTAATAGGATATATTGTTGGCAGATTAACAAAATTGATTATTAAAATATTACTTTCTAAATTTTTGGGTATAGATAAATGGTTAGAAATGAAAAATATAAAAATATTTGATGGAAAGTTTTCTAATGTAATTTCAAACCTAGTTAAAGATTTTATGTATCTTATTTTTTTCTCTTATGCTTTAATGTATAGCGATATAGAAATTTTAATTTGGATAGGAAAATTAGCATTGAGCATAATAATGAACTTATTAGTATTAATAATTATACTGATAATAGTTCATTTATTTGCCAAAATGTTTTTAGAAGATTTTTTATCAAAAATTACATTTTTTAAAGAAATAGAAGAATTAAAAAAACCAGTATATATAATAATATACTTTGTATCGATAATTATTGCTTTAGATTATTTAGGATTATTATCAAAAGCCTTATTATATATCTTTTTGATTTCTTTCTCTGCAATAATTATTTTTATATCTATAGTTTTTGGTATAGCTTATGGTGAAAAGATAAAGGAAAAAATAAAAAATAATGAAAAAAGATAAGCTTGTTATAGCAATATATTCTTTTTTTACCAGTCTGAGTTATTCTTTGATGTTATATTCTATTAGAAATTTTGGATATAATGATGTATATTATAGTTATTTTTTAACATGTGTTAATTTTGGAATTCTTTTTTCATCTTTGGTGTACGGAAATATAAAAATAAATGAAAAAAACTATTTTTTATATAATTTTATAGGATTTTTTGCAATATTACTTTCTTTTTTCTTTTTATACTATGCCGAGAACTTCTTTTATCTACTATTATCATCTATATTTATGTATTTTTTAGGATCTTCAATTAATTTTATTATAATTAGATCTAAAAAAGATATAAGTTTATATTATTATTTTTCTTTATATGGATTATTTGGATTATTAGCAATTCAAATTTTCTTATTTCTTAATTTGAATTTTAAAATTATTGTTTTATTATCTTTTTTCTTCGTATTTTTATCTATAATTTTCTTGTTTTCTTTTTACTTTAAAAAGCTTCTTAAGATATTATTTTATTATTTTGCCGAAGAGTATGGTATTTTGGCAACAACAGAAAAAATATTAAATTATATAGAGAATGAAGATGGAAGTGATTTATTTAGATTTGTAGGAAAACCTTCTAAAATATCAATAATAAATTTTATAATCGCCTTTTTTTATCTTATTTATTGGACAGCTTTAATAACGATTTCTTCAGCATATAATACTTTTTTTCCAATTTTTCTTTTTCTAAATAATTTAGGTTTAACCGTATCTTATAAAATATTACCTAAAAAGGAAAATAATTCAGATCTTTTTTTAAATTCTTTATATGGCTTAATTTTAAGATTTTTTGGGGTATTATTTTTGCTTTTCGTTTATAATATTGGTTTTTATAATGTTCTTCTTCTTAGTTTATTTTATCTTTTAGCTTCTATTTCTTGGGGCATATTTTCATTTTATATGGATGATTATATATTGAATAAAAAAGAAAATGAGTATGGTTTCGTATCTTTTTTTAGAAATTTAGCTGCTATTTTGGGATCTATTTTTGTAGGAATTTTTGGTATAGAATTATCTTTAATTTTTTCTATTTTCGTTTTCCTTCTAATATTAATTTTAATATTTATTTTTAGAAAATATATATAATGGAAGTTATAAAAGTGTCTGAAAATATATACGAAATTCCAAAGAGGGAGAGAATGAATGTTCCAGTTAGAATATACGCTTCAGACAAACTTTTAGAAAAAATGAAAGAAGATAAAACGTTAATACAAGCATCTAATGTTGCTAAATTGCCAGGAATCAGAAATTGGGCCGTAGTTCTTCCAGATGGTCATGAAGGATACGGTTTTCCAGTCGGAGGTGTAGCTGCCTTTGATCTAAAAGAAGGGATTATTTCTCCCGGAGGAATAGGTTATGATATTAATTGTGGTGTTAGAATACTTAGAACAAATTTAAATCAGGAAGAAATAAAATCAAGATTAAAAAACATTGTAGAAGAAATATTTAGAAATGTTCCAGCTGGAGTAGGAGAAACAGGACATTTAAAATTATCCATCGGAAAATTTAGAGAAGCTGTTGAAGAAGGATTAGAGTGGACTTATAGAGAAGGATATGCATGGAAAGAAGATATAGATTCTGTAGAATCTTATGGAAAATTAGAAAATGCTAGTTTAGACGCAGTTTCAGATCTCGCGATAAGAAGAGGTTTAGAACAATTCGGAACTTTAGGATCGGGTAATCATTTTTTAGAAATACAAGTTGTTGATAAAATTTTTGATTTAGAATTAGCTAAATATCTAGGAATAGAAAAGGAGGGACAAGTAACAGTTATGATCCATACAGGATCTAGAGGATTTGGCCATCAAATCGCTACAGATTATATAGATTTATTTATGAAAAAATATAGGGAAATTATCAAAATTTTACCAGATAGAGAATTAATTTATGCTCCATTTAGTTCTGAAGAAGGTCAAAGATATTGGAAAGCGATGGCTGCAGCAGCAAATTTTGCTTGGATCAATAGACAGATAATTACTTATTGGATCCGTAGATCTTTTGAAAGAATATTTAAGGCCTCTCCAGAAGATTTAGGATTGTATACAATATACGATGTTGCTCATAATATTGCAAAAATAGAAACTCATTTAATTGATGGAAAAAAAGAAAAAGTTATAGTTCATAGAAAAGGAGCTACTAGAGCTTTTCCACAAAATCATGAAGATCTACCAGAAAAGTATAAAAAAATTGGACAGCCAGTATTGATACCAGGATCAATGGGTACAGCATCCTATATTTTAATTGCAGGTGCTAATTCTATGGAACTCTCTTTTGGATCCTCTGCGCATGGAGCTGGCAGAATGATGTCTAGAGCAGCAGCTAAGAAATCTTTTACTTATACAGAAATTATAAGAAGATTTGAAAGAGAAGGAATTATGGTGAGATCTACAACTAAAGAAGGTGTAATAGAAGAAGTTCCAGAAGCCTATAAGAATATAGATGAAGTAGTGAGAGTAACTCATGATCTTGGAATATCTAAAATAGTAGTTAAGTTAAGGCCAATTGCAGTTATAAAAGGTTAATGAAATTTTTTATTTTATCTCTAGAGCATGAAAAGGATAAAATAATAATATATGCTCGCGATGAGAATAAAAATAGATGCAAAATTGAAGCTGAGTTTCCTTTTTATATTTATGTAATTCCGTATAATAATTATTTTAACGAAGTATATCGAAAAATAGATGATTTAGAAATAGAAAAAAAATTAATAATTGAAACTAAAAAATGGATGGGAAAGGAATATAAAGCAATAAAAGTTATTTTTAAAGAAGAAGATTATGAAAAGATAAAAAAAATTTGTGATCTTTTAAAAGAAGAAGGAAAAATCATTGGAAAAAAAGAAGTAGATTTATCTAGATTAAAAAAATTTTCTATAGATAATAATTTGTATCCTCTTTATTGGTATGATTTAGATGTAGAATTAGTTAGAGAAACTAAAAATTTTAAAGTATACAAATTAAAAAATATAAATCAGCGCTTAAATGATAGTTACGATTTTAAAGTTGTAGCTGTTGATATAGAAGTGTTAGCAGAAGGAATTTATATTCCAGATCCTGAAAAACATCCGGTTCAGGTTATAGGGATATACGATGGAGAGAAATATTTTATAATATACTGGGGAGCTACATCTAATACAGGTATTCAAGTAAAAAATGAATATGAATTATTCGAAAAATTTAATGAAATTATTAAAGATTTGGATCCCGATGTTTTAGTGGGATATAATTCTCACAATTTTGATTTAAATTATTTATATGAAAGATGTAAAAAAATAAATTTTAGATTTAGCTTTGGTTGGGATGAAAAAGGAATTATATTAACTAAAAAAAGAGAGGAAGATAGAAGATATAAAATTTCTGGTATACAACATGTCGATCTTTTTATATTTTTATCAAATATTTTCTCTGGACAATTGAAATCAGAAACGCTATCTTTAGATAGTGTAGCAAAAGAAATTTTGGGATATGGTAAAGAAGAAATGGATTTAAATATGATAAGAAATGCCCTAAAGCAAAAAGATTTTTCTAGTATAGTAAAGTATAACCAGAGAGATGTTGAAATAACTTATAAACTGTATAAGCATTTTGAGCCAATACTAATAGAATTATCTAAAATAACAGGACAATCTTTGTATGAAACTTCTTTATCTACTTATGGAACCTTAATAGAAAATTATTTAATAAAAAAAAGTAGAGAACTTGGAGAAATAGTTCCAAATAAGCCTAAAATTGAAGAAATTGAAGAAAGATCTAAGAAAACGTATACAGGAGCATTTGTTTTAGAACCAGAACCAGGTTTTTATAAAAATATTGCCGTATTTGATTTTAGATCGCTTTATCCATCTATAATGATAGCTTATAATATATCTCCCGATACTTTAAATTGTGATCATGATTATTGTAAACAAGATTCGATAGAAATAGAAACAAATGAGGGAAAGATGAATGTTTGGTTTTGTAAAAATAGAAAAGGATATGTTCCAACAATATTAGATGAAATATTTAGAGAAAGATCGGAATTAAAAAAGAAATTAAAGCAAAAAAATTTAGATTATACAGAGCTTAAAATATTGGATGCAAAACAGTATGCTTTAAAAATATTATTGAACTCAATGTACGGTTATTTAGGTTTTTCAGCATCTAGGTGGTATTGTATAAATTGCGCTGCAGCAATAACAGCTTATGGACGTCAATTTATTAAAAAAACTATAGAATATTTAGAAAAGAGAGGTTTTAAGATTATATATGGAGATACTGATAGTATTTTTGTTATTTTAAATTCTAAAGAAGATTTAAGAATAATTGATGAAATAAATTCTATTTTACCAAAGCCAATGGAATTAGAATTGGAGAATTTTTACATTTCTGGAATTTTTGTAGGAAGAAGAGGAGAACATAAAGGTGCAAAGAAAAAATATGCTTTATTAGCAGAAGATGGTACTATAAAACTTAGAGGATTCGAAGCTGTTAGAAGAGACTGGTCAGAACTCTCAAAAATGGTTCAAGAAAATGTTATAAAGTTAGCATTGAGAGAGGACAAAGATGGTATAATAAATTACTTAAGGGAAATAATTAACAAAATTAGAAAAAAAGAGCTTCCATTGGAGTATTTTATAATAAGAGAACAATTAAGAAAAAGTTTGAATAAGTATGAAGTTGAAGCACCTCATGTTGTTGCAGCAAAAAAATATAGAGATATTGGATATAAAGTAAATGAAGGCTTTATAGTGGAATATATTATTTGTAGTGGTAAGGAAAAAATATCTGATAAAGTTAAAATTCCAAATGAATGTAAAAATAAAGAATATGATCCAGAGTATTATATAGAAAAGCAAGTATTTCAACCAATAGAAGGAATAATCAAACTTTTTAATATAAATAAAGAAGTCATAATCTCGGGACAAAAGGATATTTTAAGATTTTTTAAATAAGAAAATCTATTTAATTTTATGTTAGAGGAGGAGAATATTATAAAGGAATTGGAAAACAAGATTCGAGAATTGGAAAAATTAACTTATAAGTATAAAAAAGCTTATTTTCTAATTTTTAATAAATTTAATAAGTTTATAAACAAGAAAAATAAAGAAAATGCGAAAATAAAACATTTGATCGAAAAATTAAGTGAGATGATAGAAAATATAAATTCGAATTTTTATAAGCTCGATACTCTTGAGAAGAATTTAGAAATTTTAAAAAAAGAAATTGAAAAATTAAAAATCAGGTTAGATAGGTTAGAAGAAAAGTATTTAAAAATAGATAAAAAAATAATAGAAAATGAGTGATATTGATTTTTCTTCTATAGCTGAGCAAATTTTAGATATTGTAAAAAATTTACAAATAAGAATCTCAAACATAGAGAAAAAAAGTAATAAATTTTTAGAAAATAAAGTCTTTTATGATACTATAACTGAGATAAAGAAAAAATTGGATAATCTAGAAGATAAAATATTTGAAATTTCAAAAATAGCGGATAAGGATTTCTTAGAAAATGTAAGAAATTTAAATAATTTAAAAACGAAAATAGAAATCTTAGAAACAGAATATAAAAACTTAATAAAAGATTCAGATTTTTTAGAAATTAAGTCAGAATTATTGAAGCTGGAGAAAAGACTTAAAAAGCTTGAAGAATATGCGAAAATAGATGAAATTTTAACAGAAATAAACAATATAAAGAGCGTTATAAATCAAATTTCTAGTGATTTAGAATTAATAAAGTTGAATTATATAGATAAAGACAAATATAACGAATATTTTGAAAAAATGAAGGATGTAGAAAAAGCAATATCTAGAATTTCTTTTGAATTAAAGCAAAAAATAACGGATATTATCAAAATTAATGATAGATTAGATAAGATAGAAAATGAATTTTTGCCGAATATACAAGCTTCTTTAGAAAGATCTTTAAATGAATTAAAAACCGATATAGGTAAAATTAAAGAAAAAATTCAAAATAGCAAAATATTAGAGATGATTAGCGAAGAGGATATTAAAAATATACGTGAATTGAATTCTTATAAGGAAGCATATAAGAAAATATTAAATTTGGAAAACAGATTAAATAATATTGTTAGTTCTTTGTATTCATTAGAAGATGAAATGCGAAATAGTTTTAGAGAAGAGTATGATAAAAAAGTTGAAAGAATAAAAGCTATAGAAAATAGAATAGATACTAATGAAAAGTTAATAAATAATTTTAGAAGTTCTATAGATGGTCTAAGAAAGGAAATAACCGATCTTCGTGATATAATGTTATATTTAACTAAAGAAAATGATAAAACTAACGAAAAGATTAAAGAGTTGGAGAATAAAATAAAATTAGCTAATATAGAAGAGCTTTATGATTATATAGAAAGATTAAAGCTTTTAGAAGCAGAAATTGAAAATTTAAAAAGAGAATTAATTAATAGAGACAACTTTGATAGAGAAAGAATAAAAAATATAGAGTATGCATTAAAAAAGCTTTATGATAGGCAAAACGAAATTTTGGAAAACTTGAAGAGAAGAATATAGTTATTTACTTTTTACTATTTCTATAATTTTTATTAATTTTTCTATTGTATAAGTTAAATTTTTCATTACTTTATTTAAATATTCTTTTTCTTTATCTTTAATGTGATTATAAATTCTTTTAATAGAGTTTTCATCTATTAATTTATCGTCTTTAACAATATATATTTCATCGTAAAGATTGTTTTTACTTAAAATGTTTAAATCTTTTGCTAAATTTTTTATAAAATTTCCTTCAGTAGTAGAATATTCTTTTTTAAATATTAAAACTATTTTTCTATTTTTTATCATTTTTTTACGTTCTTTGATCTTTTCTATTTTTTCAGATTGTATTTTTAGAAATTGAGGTGATAAAGAAATAATTGGCATAATATTCTATTCTTTTTTATATTTCTTAATATTTTCAGTAGCTACTCCCATCATCATCAATCAGGGGGTGCTCACCAACATCATCAATTTTTATTAAATTTTATCATAAAAATAAAAATCTTATGGATATTAGTTTTGTTTCAAATACAGTTTTTATTTCGATATTACTTCTAGCATCTATTCAAGATTTTCTAAAAAAAAGTGTTAGTGATTCAATACATTATTTTTTAATTATATTTGCCTTTTCAATTACTATATACAATTTATATATCGGAAATCTCCCTCAGAATAGCTTTCTATCTTATTTAATTTTAATTTTTTTCTTTTTAATGTATCTTCTTAAGTTTTTGGCAATTGGAGATCTATATATTATGTTTTCATTATTTTTTTTCTTATCAAATTTTAGTTTTCAACAAATTTTTAAATTTTTGATAATGCTAGCAGTGGGTGGTAGTATTGTTCATGGTTTTGAGGCTTTAAAGATATTTTACAGAAACAAGGAATTTAAAAATCTTTTTTTTATAATTTTTTCAATTTTATCAAGCCTAATTGCTGGAATAATGTATTTAATTTCTTTTTCTAATTTCTTAGAAAAGTATCCATTATTCTTTTTATCTTCTCTTTTATTTCTAGTTTCGGCAACAATTTTGAAAATTTATGAAAACAGGTTAAAAAAAGAATTAACCTTTGAAAGGACAATAGACGAACTTGTAGAAGGAGATTGGATAGAAAATGAATTGTTTATAAATGAAATTCCTGAAAATCTATCAAAAGACTTTGAAGAAAACTTTTTTTTAGAAAGGAAAGAGAAAGGATATATAATAAAATTAAAAAATCCTAAAAAAGAGTTTCGATTTTTAGTTTTTCTTATTTTTTTAGCGCCTTTAGTTTTTCTTAACGTTGTTGAAATGTTTATGATTTCTACAATGTTTGTAATTTTCTTTTTAACCATTATTCATGACAAAATATTTAAGGATGACTTGGGTCTTTCGAGAAAACAAATAGAATTATTAAAGAAAGTTTTTGATAAAAATACAAAATTTATTGTAAAAGAAGGGGCTCCTTTTGTACCAGCAATAACCTTAGCTTATATTTTTTCTATGATTTAAAAAATGAAATACGAGTTTTTGGATAAAAAAACTTTGAAAGTTTACATTGAGAAAGATAGAGATTTGATATCTATTTATAAAATAATAAATCCAGAAGATATAATTGAAGGTTATGATTATCGAGTTATTGAAATAAATAATCAAAAAGAAAGAAAAAAAGTATGGGTAAAAATAATTGTCGAGGATATTTACTTTTCAGAATATTCTGATAGTTTAAGAGTTTCTGGGAGAATTTTAGAAGCATCAGAAGAGGTTAAAGGACATTATCATACTTTTGATTTAAGAGTAGGATCCGAATTTATAATTAAAAAACAAAAGTCTTTTAGTTTTTACGATATTAAAGAAATAGAAAAAAGTAAAGAAAGAAAAAGTTTTTATATTGTTTCTTTAGATAGTAATTCAATTGCAGTAGCAAAAATAGGAGATAAAATAGAAATTCTCTATGAAAACGATTTTTATATCTCTAAGGAAGATCCAGAGAGAGATAGTATAATCAAAAAGATATATTCTGATGCTATAAATACTATAAAAGATGATTTAGATTCAATTATAGTTGTAGGTCCTATTTTTTATCCGGAGAAATTTTCTGAATATTTAAAGGAAAAAAGGCCAAATAAAAAAATATTTTCTTTTAAAGTTTCTACAGGTGGTATTCCTGGAATTTATGAGTTTTTAAATAGAAAAGAATATAGAGATTTTTTAAAAGACTTAGAAATTGCAGATGTAAACAGAATAATTGACGATTTTATACTTTTTATGACTAGGGATAAAGTTTCTTTTGGTTTAGATGATGTATATGAAAAAATAAACGAATGTAATGTCGATTATATTTTAATTTCTTTTGAATGGTTTAAAAAAATAAAATCAGATAAATTAAATTTTAAAAAATTATTAGAAATCATTGATAAAGCAGAAATGTGTAAATCATCAATATATTTTGTTTATAAATACAATAAAAACTTTGATCTAATCGATAAATTTGGTATAGTTTGCAAAGTTAGATATTAAAATATATGAACGTATACTATAATTAAAATATGAAAAATCAACTTATGGTTGTAGGTATATTTTTAATAATAATTGGGATATTGATATTTGTGTATTGGATATTACTTCCTATACCTGAAAAAGAAAAAATACTTGAAGAAATTTATGGAAAAGAAAATATCTCGGAAAATAATAGTTATATCACTGAAAAAAATTCTTTAAACAAAAATATGATCGAAAATATATATCTTTATGCTGGGAAAAAAGAGATGATTATAGCAGAAAATTATTCTTTGGGGGAATTAATTAGTTTTTACGAGATTAATTTTGAAGATGTTTCTATTAAAACTAATATTTTTTCTGGAATTAAAAGTAAAAAATTAACCTTTTCTTATTATGAAGGGGAAGGAATTGTATTTAACTTTGTTTCTAAGTGTGTTAATGGAAAGATAGAAATTTTTATTAATGATATATTATTTTTTGAAGGTTGCCCAAATAATCTTAGTAGCCTTTACATTCAAAATGAATATCTAAAAAAAGGTAGCAATAATTATATAACAATTAAATTTTATCCAAAATCAATATTTTCTGATGCAATATTTGAAATGAAAAATTTAAAAATACTTTTTGTAAAGAGAAGTGAGCTATCTTTTGATTATTTTTTTAGTCAAAATGAAAATGTTTTTTTAGTTTATAATTTTTGTCCTACGGATCCAAATTCTTTAAAATTATTTATAAATGGAGTTGAAATACCAATTTATTCTTGCATTCACAATTCTTTTGATATCACGAGATATCTAAATAGTGGAAAAAATACTATAAAATTTGTTTCTAAAGTTAAAACACATGTTAATTTGAAAATTCAAACATCATCTAATATTTTTATGCAAATTCTCAATTTAACCAAAAAAGACTATATGCTTTATGTTACAAAAAATCGAGGATCCGGAGAAATATATATAAATACCTGTAAATTTTATTTAGAACCCTATAAAGAAGTATTTAATTTTTTAGTTAATGAAAAATGTATAAATAATGGAGAAGATATAATAATTATTAAGCCGGGGACTTTTCTTGAAATAAGCAATCTTTTAATAGTATGAATGAAATGGACTTACCAAATAT
>JAVYNJ010000018.1:0-11141 GCA_038735675.1 Nanopusillaceae archaeon
ACTAGAAACGATAGAACTTATGGCATTGCTAATATGATATCCGAATTCTTCTGAATGGGATAAAGATGCATATAAAAATGCAAAAATTACAGTTAAAGTTAATAATCCAGCAACAACACCTGGTTTAGCTTCACCCTCTCCTTTAGCTTCAAAATAACCATAAATAAATCCCAAAATAATAAGAATAAAAAATAGAGCTAAAATTTCATAAAAGAAAAAAGATAATACTTTTTGAGTGTATTCTACTGTAGAAAGGCTATATATATAGTAAAAAGCTATAGAAATAGAAATAAGTACATACAATTTTTCAGATTTTTTTACATTTCCAAACAATCCTGTTTTTCTTAAACTTCCATAGATTAGTGAGAATATAACTAGAAAAGGACCTATAAAATGAAAAAAACCATAATTTTCAAAAAGCTGATAGATATCTACCATTTTATTTTAATTAAGTTGATTTTTCTGTTTGGGCCTGTTCTTCTACATGACCAAACCACGCAATAATTGCTAAGATTATTGCAAATATTATTACTACTGTTGAAAAACTTGCTATAAGAGAGTAATCTATAAAACCTATAGAAATCTCTGCTTTCCCAGACAAAGCGTTTGCTGCAATTACAATAATGGAAGAAATTACAATTAAAGCTAAAGCTCCTCTAAAAGTACGAGGTATTTCTACACTTTTTCTAAAAATTAATCCAAAAACCAATATTAATAAGAATACACCTAATACCCATATTGTAGCGTTTGGAATTAATATTGAAATCCAATAAATAACATCTCTATTTCCTAAAGCAGTTAAGGCAAAACCAAAGGACAAAACAGTGTGAATCTTTCTACCAACTATATCATTTTCATCTTTTTTAAATAAGTTTGTTACTTCTAATAAAAGAAATATTATTGAAAATATTAATAAAAATGGTAAAACAAAAGTAACTATCCCATAATTTTCAACTATTCTTGAAAAGTCTTCAAAATATTGTGGTCTATTATAATTCATTTTTGTTTAGTTTCTTTTTCTACAATTTCCCCTCTTGTAAGCCAATAAATTACGAGAAATATAATTAATAATATTACTATAAGGACAAAGATTTCACTTTGAATTAGTCCAACTATACCCTCTTCTACACTTTCAATAACAACTATTCCTAATGAAGAGAGAGTTAAAATAGAAAATATTACTATTGATATAAATAATATAGATTTTCTGTATTTTTTATATTCGCTTTCATCAACTTTTTCTAAAGGCAAATAAAAGGCAGCTATTGAAATAATTAGTAAAAATACGCTTAATAGATAAAGAACAATATGTGGAATAAGTATTCTTAGTTTTGTTATAATATTTATTGCTCCAACAGTTAAAAATGCTATAGATAAAGATATTAAAGAAATCAAGGATCTTACAAATTTAGCTTTAGCTACATCTTGATCAAAAGGATTCCCTAAAATTTGTGTTTTTGCTAATATACCATATATAACAGCATATATCAATATAAAAGGAAGTATTATATCAAAAAATCCAAATCTTTCAAGTATGGAAATAAAGGTATTTGAGTTATTCATTTATATTCTATACTTCATTTGAATTTATTAAATTTCCTCTACAATGATGGCATCTACGGGACAAGATTTTTTAGCTATATATATTTTTTCAATTTCTTTAATATTGTCAGAATATCTCTTAGTTTCAACTACTTTTTTATTTTTATCTATTGTAAAAGATTCTGGAGATATTATTACACAAGTTCCACAGTTAATACATAATTCTTGCAAAATTTTATAAAATATTTTTTTCAATTTTTATTCAATAACTCTTATAGATCCTGTAGGGCATATAGATGCTGCCTCTTTAGCCTTATTTATTAATGATTCTTCGTTTATTTCTTCCATTATAGGTTTGCTTTTTCCATCACTATCCCATTCAAATATATCTGGAGCTAAAGCAATACAAGCCCCACAACTTATACAGGTATCTTTATTAACAATTACCTTTGCCATAATATATTTTTGATTTTATTTTTAATAAATTCATATATCTCCCACCAACGGTTTCTTTCTAGCCAAATATAGTTTGGTATAAGATGTAGAAATTTTCTGTGAACTACTCCTAAAACATTAAAATCTTCTCTTATAATTCTTTCAGTTAATTTTACAAAAAACTCGGAATAAAATTCCATAGGCCCTATTTCATCTACAACTATTATTTTCTCTTTATTACTATCTAAATTTTCTAAAATGATTTTGGATATCTCATCTAAATTTTCTTTTAATATAAAATATTTTCCAAATCTATAATTAGTCTTTATATCTTTTCTAGACAATAAATATTCCTTTTCAAAAGTAGTAACTATTTTAAATCCTACCCTTTCTCCATTTTCTGCAATTTCTTCTGTATAAAATCCAAAAAAATTTTCTTTTCCAAAATCATAAATTATCTTTTTTATTAAAGACGTTTTTCCAGATCGGGGATTCCCCGATATAAATATTTTCATAAATTTTCTATTATTTTTAATCTTAAATGATATATGTAAGAGTGACAGATCTTTTAGATTATTTATTTTGTCCAAGAAAAGTTTATTTAAAAAGAATTTTAGGTCTTAAAGAAGAAACGAATTATCAAATTCTAGTTGGTAAAATTGTACATGAAATATTTGATTTTTTAAATGAAAATGAATCAAAAATAATTTATGAAATAAAAGATGAATGCGATTTCCCATATGTATATAACATTTATAAAAAATTTTTAGATAAAATATATGAAAATCTTATAGAAAAATATGCTGATGAAATAAAAAATCTAAAGATATCTCTAGATAATTTAAAAACAGATATTTTTTCAAATGTATTATTTGATATTGAAGATAGAGCAAAATTAGTATACCAATTTATGATAACTGAAAAGCTTTATGGAATTGAACTATGGGAAAAGTTGGAACCAAAAATTTATACAGAGTTGGAGGTAATATCCGATGCGTACAATCTTATTGGAAGGATAGATAGAATTGAAAAGTATAGAACAATAATAATACCCTATGAAATAAAATCTGGAAAATTTTCTAAGGATCATCTTTTACAGTTGCATGCTTATTATCTTCTTTTGAGAAAAGAATTTCCAAATTATAAGATTCCATATGGTATTGTGATGTATTTAAAAAATAAAAGTAAAAAAGAAATAAAATTTTTTAATTATAAATTAAAAAAAGTATTAGAATTAAAAGATAAAATTTTAGATATACTAGAAAAACAAAGTGATCCCGGAATTATAAAAAAAATAAATAAATGTAAAAAATGCTTTTTCTTTAATTATTGTTATAAAACATGATAGAAATAGAATTAGATCCTAAGGTTGGAATATTCCATAATTTAGAAAAGATTTATAAAAAGATAAAAGAATTAAAGAAAAAGGCAGAAAATTTAAAAAATCAAATATATGAGAATGAAAAAAAGCTAAAACAAATTGAAATAGAAGTTGAAATAGAAAAAAAGGTTTTAGAAAGAAAATTAACAAAAAAATGGTATGAAAAATTTAGGTGGTTTTTTACTTCTAATAATTTTTTGCTTATTGCTGGAAAAGATGCAATTACAAATGAAATTTTAATTAATAAATATCTAGAAAAAAACGATTTAGTATTTCACGCAGATATTCATGGATCTCCCTTTGGAATATTAAAAAATGGAATAAGTGCGAAAGAAGAGGATATATTAGAATCTGCTAAGTTTGTTGCTTCATATTCTAGAGCTTGGAAAATGAAATTAAGAGTATTGGACGTATATTATATCTTTCCCGATCAGATATCGAAAAAAACACCTTCAGGAGAATATCTAAAAAAAGGATCCTTTATGATTTATGGTAAAAGAAATTATATAAGAACAAATTTAGAGTTAGCTATAGGATTTGAAGAAGAATTAATTCCCGGAGTTCCAGAATCTGTCATGAAAAAAACAAAAAATTATGTTGTCTTAATACCCGGAGATATAAAACCTTTAGAAATTGCAAAAAAAATATCAAAAATATTAAATTATCCTATAATAGATGATATAATTAAGTTGATTCCTGGTAGTAGCGAATTAAAGTAATCATTTTCTGTTGAGTATATTATTAGTAAAGTATATAAAATTTTCTTTAAATTATTTTATCATGGTAGGAGTAATTAAAAAATTAATAATAGCAACTTTATTTCTATTGATAGGTATTGGAATAGTATATTCAGAACCTATAGTAACAATTAACGTTGCAGGAATACCAGAAATAGCAAAATTATCAAAAATTAAAGAAGAAGGATTATCAATAAGCATTCTTTTTAATTGTACAGAATGTGAAAAAATAGTAAGAAATTCAGAATATCTAGAAATTTATGTAGTAAAAGAGCCACAAAGAATAATATATCAAGATATTATAGGAGTTAATATAAATAAAAATAGAGTATTATATTATTATTTACCACCAGAAATATTCAAAGAAGAAGGAATATATTATATTAGATTTACTTACAGAGCATTATCAAATTTAGGATCAGAAGTGATTGCAAATAAAGAATTATTGATGCAAGCAATAGAAATAGAATATTTAGCATTAAAAATATTAGGAATTTATCCAGATTTAGAAAAAGAAATTATATTTAGATTTGATAGAGTTCCATATACTTTTAGAATAGAAGTTTTCAATAGTTATGAAGAAACAGCACTTGTAAATGTAAAAATAAGAGTATTAGATAAAATAGGAAGAATAGTTTTATCAAGAACTATAGATTCTAGAATTTATTCATTTCAAAGAACATTTATAGAAATTCCAGTAGACTTTTCTCTTTTAATGCCAGGAGAATATACATTAGTGCTAACAGTTAATTATGGGCCATATGAAATATATGAAGTTAGAAGAACAATAATTATAGGGGAGGAATTCTATGTGCCGGTAAGAATATATAATATAAAACACTATCCTTTTGTTGTAAGATCTGGAGATTTCGTAGAATTTAATTTATTACTTAGAAATATAGAAAATAAACCTGTTAAAGCAAAAGTATTATTAGTATCTAGAGAACTAGGAATATATAGAGAGTCAGAAACAATAGAATTTGATCCTTTAGAAACAAAAAACTTAAAATTTGTAGTAAAAATACCTGAAAATATAGAACCAAGGAATTATAGTATTGAATTTATAGTTCAACATGATGTTGCAACATACAGACAACTATATAGATTATACGTGGAAGGAGAAAAACCAAAACCAGTAGAAATTAGAATAATAGATCCAAAAATATTAGAATTAGGAAAAGAAAATGAATTAAAAATAATATTTAAATCTAATGTAGAATCATTAAATGAATTTAGATTAAGAATATTATCAGAGAATTTAGAAGTATCCTATCCAGAAACAGTAACAATTGGTGGAAAAGGAAATATATTAGAAGTTCCAATAAAAATAAAACCAACATCCTATAAAGCAAAAATAGCTATAGAAGTTTATGGTATTGATGGAAGCCTAGTATTTAGCGAAACAAAGGAAATAAAAGTTAAAATAGGAATGGAAGTAATTTATCGTTATGTAATTAAAGTATTAATGATTTTATTGTTAATAATATTAGGAATAATATTATATTACTATTTAGAAGCTAGAAAAAAGAAGAAAAGAAGAATAGAAAAGGCAGAATAACTTTTTTATAATTAATTTTTTCAGATATTTTTTATTCATCATTTTTCAGACTGGGACAGCTTCTACATGATATTAATAACTTTTATATGAAAATTTATTAATGAAAGAGGCAATTTTGTATAAAGAAAAAGAAAAATATTTAGAATGTTTAGCTTGTAATAGGAGATGTAAGCTTGGAGATAAGCAAATAGGGTATTGTGGAGTTAGAGTAAATTTAAAAAATAAGTTATATCTTTTAAATTGGGGTTTGTTTATTTCAGTTGCAATAGATCCTATAGAAAAGAAACCTCTTTATCATTTTTATCCTGGTTCGACAGCATTATCCTTAGGAACAACTGGTTGTTCTTTTTCTTGTATGTATTGTTTAAACTGGGATATTTCACAAAGAAAAAAAATTGTTGGAATTAAGTTGGAACCAGAAGAAATAATAGAATTGGCAAAAAAACATAATACAAAAATAATAACATTTACATATAATGAACCATCAATATATTCAGAATTTGCTTATGAAGTTTCTAAAATTGCTAAAAAAGAAGAAATAAAAATTACTTGGGTTTCTAATGGATATCTAACTGATGAAGCTATTGATTTTGCATCTAAATTTTTAGATGCAATCACTGTGGATATTAAAGGAAATGGAAATGAAGATTTTGCTAGAAGATATATTTTAACATTAAATTATGAATCTATATTTCAAACTATAGAAGAGCTATATAATAAAGGAGTGCATGTAGAAATAACAGATTTAGTAATTCCAGAAGTTGGTGATAATTTGGAAGATGCAAGAAAAATGTGTAAAAAAATATATGATATAATGGGGGAAAAATCGAATATACACTTTTTAAGATTTTATCCAGAATATAAAATGACAAATTTATATCCTACACCATTAAAAACCTTGGAAAAACATGCAGAAATTGCTAAAGAAGAAGGAATTGTATATATTTATTTAGGTAATGTTCCAGGACATAAGTTAGAAAATACATATTGTCCAAAATGTAAGGCTCCTGTAATAAAAAGGAGAGGTTTTTTGGTTTATGAAATAAATTTAAATGAAAATAAATGTAAAAATTGTGGAGAAGAAATTTATATTATAGGAAATCCCAAAAAATCCGAAATCTATTATCCAAAGCCATTATATATACATAAAAAAGTATTAGAAAGATACATAGATAACGATAATATAGTAGAGAGAGAATTACTCTAAATGTGCTTTTTTTATTTTAAAAATTCCATAATTTTTTCCGATAATGATTTCATAATCATCTATAACTATTCTTTTCTTAAATAATGGCTGATAAATAACAGTTGTTTCAATTTCTCCCCCTTCTCCAGCTATGTTTATACCATATTTCTCATTTAATTCTTCCAATTTTTTTAAAATAGAATAATCCAAAATTTTTCCCAATAATTCTTTTTCGAATGGATATGCAAAAAAACCGGAAATAAGTACTTCAAATCCACTATCTATTAAAGATTTAATATATTTTTTTTCATCTATTTGCCATAAAGGCGCATAAAAATCCAATTTATATTTTTCACATATTTTCTTAATTTTTTCGTATTGAAACTTAGATTTTATTACACCACAAATAATTCCAGTTATGTTAAAATCTTTTTTTATTTCATAAATTGTATTTTCTAAATCAATCAATTCCTTTTTAGTATTAGTATAAAATTTATATAAGGGAATATTCATACTTTTTGCCTGTAGATCTACAATATCTATATTTACGTGATGAAATAAATATGAATCCTCATCGGAAAAAGCAGATACTAGTAGTTTTATATCTTTGTTTTCTTTTTTTGATAAATATAAAGCATAATTTGAATCTTTTCCACCAGAAAATAATACAGCATAAGACATAATTTTATATTTAAAAGAGTAATCTTAATTATACTTTGTTATGACTACTAAACTAACAGAAAAAGTTCTTGAATTAATGAATAAGCCAGAGCAAATTAGAAATATTGGAATCATAGCTCACATACATCATGGAAAAACAACGTTAACGGACAATTTATTAGCTGGAGCAGGTATGTTAGCGGAAGATTTAGCTGGAGAGGCAATGTTTACGTGGTGGCATGAAACTGAAAGACAAAGAGAAATGACAGTTTATGGAGCTGCAGTTTCTATGGTTCACTCTTATGAAGGAAAAGAGTATTTAATAAATTTAATAGATACTCCAGGACATGTAGAATTTTCTGGTCAAGTTACAAGAGCTTGCAGAGCTATAGATGGTGCTATAGTAGTTGTAGATTTTGTAGATGGCGTAATGCCACAAACAGAATCGGTTTTAAGAACAGCTTTAAAAGAATATGTAAAACCAGTATTATTTATAAATAAAACAGACAGAGCAATAACAGAATTGAAATTACCTCCAGAAAAAATAGTTGAAAGAATAGGAAAAATAGTTATCGAAGTTAATAGATTAATTGAAAAATATGCTCCAGTAGAATTTAAAGATAAATGGAAGGTAAGTGTTCAAGATGGTACTGTTGCTTTTGGTTCTGCAAAATATCACTGGGCTTTGTCTTTTCCATATATGAAAAAAAATAATGTTTCTTTTAAAGATATAATTGAAATATATAATGAAGCTAAGGATAACAAAGAGTTATTAAAAGAATTAATGAGACAAAAAGCTCCGGTAGCACAAGTAGTATTAGATATGGTAGTAAGACATTTGCCTTCTCCAGTTGAAGCTCAGAAATATAGAATAAAAAAGATATGGAAAGGTTCTATAGAATCTGATATTGGCAAAGCTATGATGAATCTTGATCCAAATGGACCAACAATAATAAATGTTACTAATGTTATAATTGATAAAATTTCTAAACAAGAATTAGCAACGGCGAGAATCTTTTCTGGAACACTAAGAAAGGGAGATGAAGTTTATCTTGCATCTCAAAACAGAAAAGTAAAGTTACAACAGTTAGCTATATGGAAGGGAATTCAAAGAATTCCTATAGAAGAAATAAAAGCTGGAAATATAGTGGCAATTTTGGGAGTCAGAGGATTGTATGCTGGTGAAACTTTAATTGGAAATGTTCAAAATCCAGAAACAGTTGAAACATTTGAGGATATAAAACATTGGCTAGAGCCGGTAGTTACAAAGTCTTTTGAACCTAAAAATCCAAATGATTTATCCAAATTAATAGAAACTCTAAAATTACTTGAGAGAGAAGATCCTACGATAAAAGTAGAAATAAATCAAGAAACTGGAGAAATATTAGTATCTGGTTTGGGAGATTTGCATTTACAAATAATAGAATATAGAGTAGTTAATGATTTTGGTGTAGAAGTAACAACAGGTAATCCAATTGTTGTTTATAGAGAATCCGTTAGTAAACCTTCACAAGTTTATGAAGGAAAATCGCCAAATAAGCATAATAAGATCTATATACAAGTAGAACCGTTACCATATGAAATATATCAAAAAATTAAAGAGTATGTTAGAGAAGGAAAGTTACCAGAAGGAAGAATAAAGAAAGAGGATGTTTGGAAAGTATTAGTGGAGACGGGATTAGATAAAGAAGAAGCAAGAAGAGTACAAATGATATATAATGGCTGTTTATTCATAGATATGACTAGAGGAATTGTGCATCTTCCTGAGGTTATAGAATCTATTATTACTGCTTTTAAGGAAGTTGTAGAAAGAGGACCAATAGCATGGGAACCATGTGTTATGTTAAAAGTAAAATTAATAGATGCTGTTTTGCATGAAGATGCAATACATAGAGGACCAGCGCAAATAATACCAGCAACTAAAGATGCTATTAAAGCAGCAATATTGGAAAATCCAATAATATATGAACCATTACAGATAATAAGAGTTGATACTCCCCCAGAAACTGTAGGAGATGTAGTTTCATTGATTTCATCAAGAAGAGGACAAGTAATTAGTATGGATATAGAAGAAGATAGAGCAATAATAAAGGCAAAAATTCCTGTAGCAAATATGTTTGGATTTACGGACGAATTGAGAAGTATAACTTCTGGAAGGGGAGTTTGGTATTTAGAAGACCAAGTATTTGAAAGATTACCCAAGGAACTAGAGGAAAATGTTATTAAGGAAATAAGAAAAAGAAAAGGAATTCCAGAAGGCGTTCACTAATCTTTATATTTTTGGTTGAATTATTTCTATGAAATAAAGGTAGGTTATATAACAAAGAGGTAAAATTACTAAATAAAAGAATAAAAGTTGATTTAGTATAGCGATATTTCCCGAAACATAAGAAATTATAAAAGAAATAATTAATAAAATTAGTGGAAACATTGCAAAAATAAATGAGTAAAGTGTTATTAATGTATTTATTTTTTCGTTATAGTTTTTTAGTAATATTTCATAATCTTTTATAGAATTTTTAGAATATACTTTAACAAATTCTAAGATACTCCCTCCACTTTTAATTGTAGAGTAAAGACCATATAAAAATTCTTTTAATTTATATGATGGAGTTTTACTTGCTAATATTAATAATGCATTAATTAAATCATAACCCAAGACATCAATTAAGTTTATTAAAAATTTTAATTCATTACATAAATTTCCAAATTCTTTTCTCTTAGCTAAAAATCTAAAAACATCTATTATATTAGAATTTGAGCTAATATAAACATAAAAATAAAGAGAAAAAAGAGGAATATTTATATCTATTTCTCTTTTATAATCTTCTCTTGCTAAAATTGGATAAATGTAGAAGTAAAATATTGTTAAAAAGAAAACAAAAATACCAAAAAGAACTGATATCAAAATTATTACTATATCTAAAAAATTTGTAATAAGATAAATTATAAATAATATAGATAGTGTAGATAGAGTAAATGTGACAATAGAAAATATAAAAACGAAATTTACATATTGTTCAAAATCGTATTTTTTGAAATAAGTGTATGCAAGCAAATTTTTATTATCTTTATAAAATTTTTTTATTTGTTCTTTTAATTTTTGCATTATTACTTTATTTTACTAAGTAAAGCCTCTTTATCTGTATAATACAATTTAAATATTTCAGATATTCTATCAAAATCTCTTATATTTTTCTTTACTAAAAATTTAATAACTCTTTCTTTTTCTTTAATATCTTCTAACATAGTTTTTTCTTTTAAGCCACTTTTATCTTTTAATTTGTATTGTAATAAGCTTCCCTCTATTGTAGTATAAAAATCATCGGTAAAAGGATCCCATTTACAGATAACAAAACTATTAATTTCTTTGTTTTTTTCCGGTTTTCCTATTTCTACAATTTCTCTTATTCTTCTAGCAGATGGGGAAATATGGGCAGCTTTTGTAACAAAAACAATTACATCAATAAGGTTAATGTATTCTCTAGGTATTTTTATGGGATCTGCCTCTAGTCTTTTTATAAGGGATATTAAACTATCAGCATGTATTGTAGCTAAGGTAGCATGTCCAGATGCCATTGCCTGAAACATAACATACGCTTCCTTACCTCTAACTTCACCAACTATTAAATAATTCGGATT
>JAVYNJ010000019.1:0-8170 GCA_038735675.1 Nanopusillaceae archaeon
CTTTCTTTTGGTAATCCTGTTAATTCTTTAACTGAAATTGTTTGATCTTCTATTTCTACTTTTCCACCTGGCGATACTTCATATTTTTCAACTTTTTCTGTCATTAAGTCTCCTATTACTGTTTCTGGTGATTTTTCTTCTCTTGGTACATAAACTACTGCATAATCTGTGAAGAATGTCTTGTATTTAACAAATAATCCATTCTCTGTATTTACTGCAATTGTATATTTTACTCCTCCTTCTGTAATATCGACTGATGGTGATGGTACTGTTGCAGGCTCTATATATCCATCATTTCCTAAAATAAATTCTGTACCATTTACTGTTACTTTTCTGTTAGAAGTTATTTCAACTAATCCATTGTTCTTTGTTATGAACCATATATTTATATCTTCAAAATTATAACTATCTGTATCGAAGGTTAATCTTATTAATCCACTTATAGGTACGTTCGCATTTACTGTTACTTCTTTATCTCCTATCTTTATTTTTCCTATTTCTTCACCACTTTTTCTTCCTAAAACTATTTTTTCTCCAGTTAATACATCTGTAAATTCTACATAAATGTCGCTTCCTCTGACATCTCCAACTACTTCAAATAATCTTGATGCTACTTTATTACTACCCTCTTTTAATCCTAAGAACAATAGTGTTTTTTGTCTTGGAGCTAATAAGTATTCTCTACCTGTAGGAAAACCATCTCTCCTTCTGAACCATACCTCTTTATCTTCAAAGGTATAATCACCTTCACTAACCTCGAAGGTTAAAGTAATTTGATTCTTTGAATCATCTACACGTGCTGTTACTGTTACATCTATATTTCCTATCTTTATGCTTCCTAAAGATATATTGTTGGGATCTTCTCCAGATCCTGTCAACTCTATTTCCTCTCCAGTCAATACATCTTTAAATGTTACAGTAACATTATATCTATAACTACCACCATCAAGAGATTCATTTGTGTAAGTTCCAGTTACATTAAATAGTCTTGATGCTATTTCAGGAACAACAAATTCATTTTTTCTTAATCCTAGGAATACTAAGCTACTTGTTCCATTAGATAGAGTAACCGTGGGTGGGAATTGAACACCCTTGAGATTATAACGTAGTATTGTCATAGCAAAATATGGATCCGCTGGATATGGATATTTATAATCTCTCGAATATACATAGAGTAATCCATCTTCATCTACAATTAATGGTAATTCATATTCTCCAAACTTCAAACTATAATAGTAATATTTCACATTCTCTACTGTTTCACTTCTTACAGATCTAATTTCAACTTGCTCTGATCCTGGTAATGGTAATGGATAATCTTTAAATACTAATCTGTATCCTCCAAATATTGGTAAATCAAATGAATCTCCAGCAAACAAGTAATCCTTTGTAAATGTTAATGTTAATGTTTGTCTATCTTCACTTAATGACCATGTTCCTATTTCATTTCCATTAACATCTTCTATTTTTCCATCCTTTAAAACATATTTTTCTCCTCCACCAACTCCCAAAACAACATATGATCTTGTAATATCTAATCTAGATACATATGCATCTACAACAGTTAATTCTAATCCTTCTACTACTTTTGTTTCTCCAGATGTTATTTCATATGTCTTTCCTTCTACTTCTAAAACAACATATATTTTATTTTCTCCTAATTTTTCATAAATATCTACTAATTTTACTCTCTTTCCCAAAATTGTCTTTTCTTCATCGTATCTAACTCTTATTTCTTCTACTGGAATCCTTCTCAACTCTATCTTATTTATACTACTATCTTTATAAACTACTAAGTAAAAGTCCTTTCCAAATACATTTATCTTTGTATTATTTAATTTATCTATAGAACCGTTAAATGTTATATCTAATTTAAATCCTACATTTTGTAGTTGTAATCTTCCAGACTCATTCAATCCAAAACTAGTAAAGGTTCCTTCTGAAGATAACTTTACATCATAACTATATACTGTATCATTTACTGTTACTGTTCCATTCCAAACATTTACTCCACTTGAATAATCGCTTGTCTTATTTTCTACAACAATTGGTCTCTCTAAAACAACTTTTACAGCAGATAAATCAATAGGTTCAACTTTTGTAGTTAAAGTTTGTAATGCTGCTAATACATCTGCTGCACCAATTACATCTGAGGCCTTTGCATCTTTACCAACTACTACTGTCCATGCATGTGGTTCTGATTTTATTGCATCTCTAACTGTTCCTAAGGTTGGTGTGGTTTGAGCTAATACAACTGTACCTAAAGCTATAAGGCTACCAACACCTGCTAAAGTTTTTCGATTCATCATAATATATTTATAGCCCTCTTTTATCTTAAAACTTCTAGCCATGAATATATAAAGATATCCCTATTTTTAAATCTATTCCCCTTTGATAATCATTTGTAACTACTTTATGGTAATAAATTATTTTTTCTCAATATTTCAATAATAATATTATATAACTTTCCAGAATCAAACCTTCCTTTAACTACTTTAGATACCTCACTCATCATAATATTTAATGCCTTATCTCTCTTCTTCAATATATTTTCAATATTTTTATTAAAGATCTCCTCAACAATTTTCAAAACCTCTTCATAAGATAAAGAAAATAAATTCTTTTCTTTAACAATTTCAAAAATATTTTTCTTTGTTTTACAATATTCAATTAAAATTTCGTTTATAGAATCTTTAGATATTTTATTCTCATTTAAAAGTTCAAATATTTGATAAAATATTTCATCTGGAATTTCATCAACATTATATCCTTCCCTCCTCAAATATCTCAAATTATTAACTAATATATTTGCAATTAATTTTGGTTCTATGTTTTTATATTTTTTAACTAAATCTTCAAACAAACTTAATCTAATATCATTTATTATCTCATTTGCCAATTCCTTACTCAATCCATATTCTTTTATAAATCTATCAAACTTTCTATCAATTGGTTCTGGTAAATATTTATCACACTCTTTCAAAATTTCTTCATTAATAATTATTGGTTGTATATCTGTTTCTGGATACATTCTAGATGCCCCTGGTCTTGGTCTCATAAATTTTGTAGTACCATCTAAATTTGCAGCCCTAGTTTCTTCAGGAATTCTATCAAAAGCAATTTTTATTCTCTCTAAAACAATTTTTAATGCATTTTCAGCCCTTTCTTTTATATCTGCAATTAAAATAAATGCATCTTCTTCACTTAAATTCAAATATTTATATATTTTATTTACTTCTTCTTCACTTATTCCATAATTTGGTAATTCATCTGAATGGAATAGTCCTTTAACACCATATAATTTGGCATAATCTGATAACTCTGTTCCAAATCTTCTTCCAGGTTGCAATTCTTTCCCTAAAATTCCCTTAAATTTTTTTAATCTAATTGCCAAAACCTTTCCATTATTTTTTAAAGCATTTTGAATAATTTTTGATTTAGAATCTTTCATTATTTCTGTTATATCATAAATATTTTCATCCAATTCTTCCTTCCTTAATCTTCTATTCAATTCTTCTTTTATTTCCAATAACCTTAATTGTCTCATAACTTCATATTCAATGACTTTTGGAATTAATGATAAATATTGTACACCTTTTATTTCTGTTTTTGCACCATTCTTTATACTTATATTAATATCCTGTCTAATACTTCCTAAAACTCTTTTTGCCTTACCTGTCAATAAAATTGATTGGCCAATCCTTTTAGCAACTTTCTCAGCTTCATATGGATCTTCTATATCAGGAGATGTTGCAACTTCAATTAATGGAACACCTAATCTATCTAAATTATATACAATAACATTTTCCTTTTCTTCAACTTTTCTTGCAGCATCTTCCTCTAAACATAAACTTTGAATACCATATTTTTTGCCATCAATTTCAATATAACCATTTATACCAATTAAAGCTGTTCTTTGAAAACCTGAAACATTACTCCCATCAATAACAATTTTCCTCATAACATAGATTTCGTCCGGAATTCTCATATTAAAGAATTTTGCTAATGCTAATGAAATTAAAAGTGCTTCTTTATTTATTTCTTTTGGTGGTTCTTCATCAGATTCAATTAAACATGTATTTTCAGTAAATATATATTCATATTTTCTTCCCTTTTCCCATTCAAATTTTGCAGCAGGATCTATTTCACCTAATTCACTTAATGAAGGTCTTAATTCCCTTATAAATCTAATTTTATCATTTCCAAATTCTGTTGGACAATCGCAAAATAATTTTTTATCTGTATCTAATTGAACATGAATTTCTAATCCAACTTTTAATCCTATTGATTTATAATCCATTTTGGATACATATCTAAACTAAGCCTTTCATTTATTTCACCTTCTAAATTCTTCAAATATAGTTCTTTTACTTCTTCTTCATTGAAATTTCCTAATAACCATGATAGTTTTACATATGCAACCTCAGGTAACATATCTGAAGAAGGTAAAACACCTGATTTTAATAATAACCTTCCAGTACTATAAACATTCATATTAATTCTACCAAACAAACATTGACTTGTCATTGTTACTATAATTCCATTATCAACTAATTCCTTTATTTTTGGTATTATTTCTTCTGAAACATGTCCTAAACCTGTCCCTTCAATAACCAATCCCTTATATTTCCTTTCAATAAAATAATCTAAAATATTTATATCAAATCCTGGATAAAATTTAATTAAACCTACTTTTTCCTCAAATTTATTCATTAAAATTGGATCTTTATCAGATCTATAATTAATTATTTTTCCAATTATTTCTATTTCAAATTTGTCTGGATATACTTTAGCAATCGGATAATCATTTATTGATTGAAATGCATCTCTTCTACTAGTATGCATTTTTCTTACCTTAACACCTCTATGAACTAAAGAATAGCTATCTGATGTTTCTCCATGCATAACAACAACAGATTCTGCAAAATTTGCTTTCAAAGATACAACTATTGCAGATTTTATATTAAAATATGAATCTGTAGATGGTCTGTCAGAACTTCTCTGTGATCCAACAAATATTATCGGAACATTTTTATTTCTTATTGAAAATGCTAATGCTGAAGATGTATAAGACATTGTATCTGTTCCATGTAAAACAATTACCCCATTATCTTTTTTTATTTCATTATAAACTTCCTTTGAAATTATTTCCCAATCTTTTTTTGTCATATTTTCACTAAATTTATTCATTATTTTTCTTATATCTAATGAAACAACATCTTTTATTTCTGGAATCATTTTTATTAAATCTTCCGCACTTAATGAAGGATATACAGCCCCTGTTTTATAATCAACTCTTGAAGCAATTGTTCCACCAGTTGATAAAATACTTACTAATGGTTTATCTTTACTCAAACTTATTTTTTCTTCAACTTTCAAAATTTCTTTCTTAGAAACCAAATCTATTTTTGTTTTATCATTAACAGAAATTCCTATATTATATCCATTATCTAATTTAATTACTAAAATATTTTTTCCTTCATAAATTGAATATCTTGGCATCAAAACTCCATATATTTCTTCTCCATCAGAAATAACTCTAATTCTATCACCAATTTCAATGCCCTTTTTTTTCAAATCTTCATAAATATTCATTATTTATCTTTTTTTAGAAAATTTAATACTTTTTTTCTCAAATTCTATTATTTCTTTTATTAAATCATCTTCATCAGAAATATTTTTTCTTAAGATAGATATGGCAGAAATATAACTAATTCCTTTGCCAGCATAAACAAACAAAAATTTTTTACCATAATTTTTTAACAATTCTGCAGTAATATTCAATTTTTCTTCATTTTTAATATCTTCTTCATATTTTGCAACACCAAAATATTTACCTCCACACTTTTTACATGAAAATTCTTCATAGTCTCTTACTTTTATATTATATTTTGATTTACAATTCATACAAACTAAAATAAATTCTGTATCATACAACCTTTCCCTAACTAATTTTATTATTTCTCTCCATTTATCGGATATCAAAACATCTGAAACATATTCTTCTAAACCTAGAATTGCTAATGGAGATGGAATTTCATTTAATAATATTTCAACTTCAATTTCTCCATTTTTTATCATCCTTATAACTTTTTTAGTATTTTCTATATCTAATTTCTCAACAAAAATTTCATTCAAGGTTTCTTTATAAACTGGTGTATCTATTAAATGTTGTAGAATTCTTCTCAAAGTTGATTTAGAATAGTCAGCATCTTTTCTTATAACACCAAATCTCTTCGCAACATGGGAAAATTTCCATAAAAATAAATCTGTATTTACAATGGAATATTCTAATATTTTTTCTATATCTTCAGGTAAACTAATTAAAACATCTTTTATTATTTTTCTATTTATATATCCTGCTTTTAAAATAATTCTATAAGGATCTGTTTTTATTCCAACAACAACTCCATATTTTAAAGAAATTATATGAGAAATTATTCTTGATAATGTATCATTTACTTTCGTCCCAAATGGAGAATGTATTATAAACCAATCTTTGTATTGTTCTATAATAATTTTTTTAGAAGATGGAATAAAGTATCTTTCCTGTCCCTTCAATTCATCTAAATTTAATTTTGATTTAAGATCTTGTGCTTCCATTGCTACTTCAAATGGAACAGGTAATAGCTCTCCTTCCCATGATGGAATTGCAGATTCAAAATCTCTTTCTAATGAAACATATATTTTGTTTTTTTCTAATTTTTCAATTTTCCATGGTAATCCTCTTAAAATAAAGACTGTTCCAGGATTACCATGTTTTGCAACAAATTCTTCATGTAAAATTCCAATTTTCATTTTTGTTGCAATATCAATTACATCATATGATTTTTCATCAGGAATCATTGAAAGATTTTCAACATAATACATATGGCCTTTCCTTGTTTTTATTAATTTCTTATTTTCTTTATCATATTTCAATAATTTAATTTCATTTAAGAATTCAATTACTTGTAAAAATTCTTCATAAGTTAAATCCTTATAAACATAACATCTTTTTATAGTTTCCCATGCTTTATCTAAATCTATTTCTCCAAAATCAATAGTCAATCCAACAATTTGATTTGAAAGAACATCCAAAGCTTTCCAATGAATTTCTGGTTTTTCTAGTTTTTCTATTTTCATTAAAAAAATTATTTAAAAAAATTAAAAAAATTACATAGAAAGAGCTTTATGAGCTATAATCAAGTTTAAAATTGGAATAAATACAAACAAGATATATATCAACGATAAAATTTCTCCTACAACAGGTATAGCTCTAAGTATTGCTCCTATAATTCCTAATATTATGGACCATACAAGTACGTAAAATATAAGTATCAAAGATCTCTCCACAATTGTGCTATTTATTTCTATTTTATCTATTTTTCCTAATATTGCTGCATAAGCTGGGTAATACAATATTAGTTCTAAAGCTATTAATACTACTAAAAGTACTATTGCAATTAAAATTGAAGAAATATCATAAATAGAATCCAAGATTCTTAAAACTATCATACTGGCATAATATATACATCCTTGTTTCGCTTTTGGAATTACTTCCGAAATAATGTAATCTGTTCCGTGAAGAAATAATAAGATTTCTAAATGTATTAGTATCAAACGTATTAACCAAATCTTAAAAGATAATTTATAGTTTGGATTAATATTTCCTATTGCCTTATTATAATACCATCCCAACACTCTTGGAAATACATATGCTACAACTACAGCGCCTATTATTGGAACTGTCCATCTCAACACTCTTAGAGATATGTATACTCCCTCTAAAGCCACTGCTATTAAAAACGTAGATACTAGTATAACTAATATATGCAACAAAACAAATATTATTGCTGCCACAATATTTTTTCTATAGCTTTCAAAAGCCATTTTACCAACTTCTAAAATACCAACCATTACTCATTCTATAGATTAAAATATATAAAAATTATCTTTTTGAACAAATTTAATTTCAAATATAATTTAAATATTTTTGACAAAAAATTAAATATGGAATTTTTAAAAAATAAACTAAATTATCTTTTAATATTTATATTCACATTCTTAATACAATTATCTGTAATTATTCTTTCTCCAACAGTTTTATTATGGGATGAAAATGTTTATATAGCAAATGCAAAGTATGTTTTGGGTATTGGAAAATATTTTGAATATTTTAGATTTCCAT
>JAVYNJ010000020.1:0-7505 GCA_038735675.1 Nanopusillaceae archaeon
AATGTTTTTTGGAAAAAAGCAAATATTTTTAATATTTTTAACAGCACTATTTCTTTCCATAACTCATTATTTCTTATATAGGCATCTATTATCAATATATCCATACGAATTAGTTATAACTATCAGCTTTACATCTATGGTATTTTCACAGTGGCCAATAGGTATTCAAGAAATTTCTGATGAACCTTTCTTTAAAAATCCTGTAAGATATTTTAAAAGAAATCCATATATTTTCTTAGGAATATTTATAGGATTATTATTACAGCTTTTAGTAATTTATTTTGGTGGAAAATTCTTTCATACAGTTCCATTATCATTAGAACACTTTAAGTATACTATAATAATACCAATAATAACCTTCTTCTTTTTAGAAATTAGAAAAATAGTCTTAAATATTTTATTGAAAAAAGATTAGTTTTTTTCTAATTCTATTATTTTCTCTGGAATTCCGTCAGAATTAAAACATGGAACTTTAGCTTTAATAGAAGAAGGAACAAAAGTTTTATCTTTAAACTCTTATTGGGATGATAACATAAAAACAAACATAGAAGAAATATTGGCAAGAGGAGGAATTGTTTATAAAATTCCTGATTTTGTTATATATTCTATAATAATAGGACAGTTATTAACCTATTACATTGCAAAAGAAAAAGGATTACCTATAGATTATCCAAGAAATCTTGCAAAGAGTGTAACGGTAAAATAAAAAAACAAAATTAAACTTTTTTAATAATAATTATGTATGTTTAGAAAAAGATATTCTATTTATCTTTGTAAAAAATATTCAAAATATAGAAAAGAAGCCACTTTACTATATTCAAAAGAAATTAAGTTAAACGAAGATGAATGCTTTAAAATAAATATACGCAAAATTACGCTGCCATACGCAAATATAGTATTTTCTATTGAGGCAATATTAGAAAATAAAGGTAATCGATCTTTAGAAGAAATATTACTTTTTTATCAAAGAGAAAATGAATATAAAGAACTGCCTCGAAATACGATAGTTAGATATATTTGCAATGATAAAAAGACAATAAGATATGAAGATTCTGTGTTCTTTTCAATTTTAGATTTGGGAGAATATAGAAAAAAATCTGTATTAAGAAATTTATATAACATTTTAACTAATTTTGATGGGAATTATAAAAAGGTAGAGTTATTTTTATCAGATATTTTTAAAGATAATTGGGGAGGATATATTAGAAGTATCAAAGTACAGATCTAAAAACTCTAGCAGTATCTTCTGGAGGTATTCCAATAACAAATTCGCCATGATATAATTCTAAAAAACCAATATCATTTTTAAATCTTTCACCAATTCTAAAAAATGGCAAAAATTTTCCCTCTTTAATATAAGAGCTATCTATTATAACTAAATTAAAATGCTTGAATTTATCTTCATAAATTCTTAATAATTTGTAAAATTCTTCTAAAAAACTTCTTAAATTTATAGAAGACATAAAGTACAAACCAAAAGATTTTATTAATCCAAATAACTCATTATTTCTTAATGGAGCAAAAGGGGAAATTAATATATAATTCTTATCTTCTTTTATAAATCTCTTATTTATTTCTTTTTCAAAATTAAAATAGTCCTCTATTAAAAATCTTTTATATTTATCAAAATATTTTTCAGAATTTTCGATAAATCTTCCAAAAAACCCTCTTGGAATATTTTCAATTATTATTTGAAAATGTAAATGTTCTTGTGAAGCTCCAGAATAATAACCTTTATTTAGATTTATAAAAAGGTATTTATACTCTTTATCTTTCTTGTTTACATAATCTGCAATTTCCTTTATTAGCAAAATAGAATTATAAAAATCTTCAAATTTTAAATCTGAAAAATTTTCTATATGTTCTTCATAATTTGGAACTAAGACAAAATGATATTTTGCATATGGATATAAACTTGGAAATGCAATACTTTTTTCTAATAAAAACTTCTCCCTGTCAGTAGGCCTAGGTGTTTTATTAAACACATTTTCTTTGCAAAACGGACATTCTGAAGATTTTTTAGAAATTTCATAATCTTGATTTCTTGGTTTTTCACTTAATCTTCTATTTAATCTTACCCATAATCCAGTTAAAGGATCTCTCCTATATTCTATTTTGTTAATATATAAAGCATCTTCCAATATAAACCTATTTTCAATTTCATAATATTCTAAATATAAATCTTCATTAAACTTTTCCATAATTTTTCAGTATTCTTTTATTACTTTAAAATCTATACAATATCTATAAACACCAGGAGCTATATCCCCTGTTTTAACTATATTCAATATTTCATATTCAAAATTTAGTTTTTTTGAATATTCATCTAAAATTTTTCTAATTTCTTCAAAATACTTATCTTCATATAAAAAATGATATAAATGGATTATACCGTTATTTTTGATAGCAGGTATTGCAACGTCTAAAAAAAGATCAGATTCCTTTGGCAAAGGCATTATAATTCTATCAAATTTTAATTTATACTTTTCTTTATCTTTTAAGAAATCTATATCTAAATATTCTTTGGCTTTTACTCTTTTATCTATATTTTCTTTAAAAATAGCTTTGTTTAATTCTAAAGAAGATTTAATAACATCATCTAAAATATAATCATTTATTATTCCATCCTTATCAGATAAGTAATATAAATATGGAGTGACATCTCTAACATCTCCTAAAATAGTTATGACATTGTTTACTTTATTTAATTTGACATTTTCTATTCCATACTTAACAGCATATGGATTTAGTTCTACAGAATAGATTTTATTAGCTTTTGAAAATTTTGAAATATAAATAGGATATGGATTAACACCAGAAAACATTACTAAAACATTTTCACCATCTTTAACATTTTTAGCAATCCTAAATCTCTCATTTGACAATCTACTAGAATAATAACATTTTGAGACATCTACTTTGAATTTCAATCCATATTCTATACAAATAGTTTCTGTTCTGTTTTCTCCATAAACTAAACTATATTTTGCAGTTCTATAAGGAGGTTCTACTTCTGTTTCTTGTAATAAAATAACCTTTACATTTTTGTGTTTCTCAAGTATAATCTTTTTATATTCTTCAATATCATATTTTAATGGTTTCTTTATAATTGCTATATCTCCAATTATATCAAATGCCATCCTAATATTTTTATAGTACTAATCTTATTTATTTTTTTCTTAAATATAAATTTATATCCCAATATTGTCCTATTTCATTGAAAATCATTTTTTATTTTGCTTAAAATTTTAAAACAATTTTTCTTTCTGATATCCTTTTAAACATCAATACACATTCTGCTTTTTAAATATTTCCAGTAATATTTATAAAATTGTTATTAATATATATTAGTATGGCAAAGAAAAAGAAGGAAGAAAAGAAAGAGGAACAACAAAAGAAATAAATTTTTTTATTAATTAATTTTATAAGATTATATTAGATGGCTTTCTAAAACTTTTATTTTTTATTTTAAATAAGATATTTTGGTTTTGTAACAACTTCTTTTATTTTATTTATGTATTCTTGGTCTATTTTACTAAATAAAGGTTTTGGTTCATTTTTTAATTCTATTTTTAGTTTTTCTGGATTTTCTAGTAATTCTAACAAGCTTTTACTATCTAAGATCTTTATATTTATTTGATTAAAAAATAATTCAGCATATTTTGGAATATAAAATGATAAAAAGACATAAATAGTTATTAAATATATTAGCATTCCGTTAATAAATTCTCTATTTTTTTCAGGATTTTCCCATGGCTTTTTTTCTTGGAATAAACTATTTCCCTTATTAGCCATCTCAATGATCTTTTTTAAAGCAGTAGATATTTCCCCTTTTTCTAAGTGTGAGCAAATTATATTATAATAATCTTTTGCAATTTTAATAACATTTTTATCAAAATTTCCTCTAATTTCTTTATAATTTTGCCAAAAGAACTTTAATACTCTGTGAGTTAAATTTCCTATATTATTAACAAGTTCTTTATTTATTATCTCTATAAATTCATCCCACTTAAAAGAAGTATCTTTGTTTTCAGGTATTAGGTATGCTAAATAAAATCTCCAATAATCTTTATCAACATTTGCCTCTATTAAACTATCGCAAAATATTCCCCAATTTTGACTTTTGCTAATTTTTTTTCCTTCATAGGTTAAATAAGCATATCCAAATACGTTTTCAGGTAATTTAATTTCTTTTTCAAATATATTATCTCTTTTATTGCATTTATTTGAAGCAATTATTATTCCTGGCCAAAACAAAGTGTGGAATGGGATATTATCTTTTCCTAAGAAATGATATATCTTTCCTTCCATCCAAAATCTTTTCCAATTTATCTTATTAATTGCTTTTTCTAATTTCTTTTCTATTAAAAGAATCTTAATTATTTTTTTAATATTTGAAAGGTAATATCCCGGATCTATATCTTCAATATATAACTTTCCATCAAATTCTTTGTAGTAAACAACATATTTTATATTATTTACTTCTATTTCTGCAAAATCTTTATCTATATTTATTATTTTACAATTACTTATATCTATATTCTCCAATTCTTTTAAATCAAATTCTTCTTTTAACAATTCTATAGTAAATGATAAATATCCAATTGGTGCATCAAACCAAACATAGAAAACTTTGTTTTTATAAGGTTCATACAAATTAATATTATTTATTATTTGATCTATTTTTGGCCAATTTTGTTCTATAGCGGCTTTTATTTTTTCTTCATCTTCTTCAGTAATTGGAATATCAATTGATTTTAAAGAATCGATAATAGAATAAAATAATTTATCTTTTGAAGAAAAATCTAGTTTATTGAATATTTTATCTAATATAAATCTCCAAATGTCTTCATAAGGAACAGGTATTCCCCATTTTATATCTCTAGTAATACTCCTTTCTTTTAATCCTTCATCTAACATACCTTTAGATGTTGTATATGTAAGATCTGAAAAATCTTTTTTCTTTTTTTCTAGCCAAATTCTTAAATCTTCAGATAATTTATCTAATCTGAAATATAAATGTCTTGTTTTCTTGAAAATTACAGGATTTCCGTTTATAGAATTTTTTGGTTCTATTAAATCTTTCGGATCTAATAATTTTCCGCAATTTTCACACTGATCACCTCTTGCTTTATCATATCCACAATATGGACATTTTCCAATGACATATCTATCTGGTAAAAATCTTCCAGTTAATGGATCAAAGGGCAAATTATCAATTTTTTCACTTATAAAACCCGCACATAATATTCTCAAAAATATATTTTTAGTTATTTCATAATGTATTTCAGATTTGGAAGTTCTAGAAAAAGAATCATAAGATATATCAAACCAATCATAAATTTTTTTATGAATATTATAATAAAATTCTGTTATTTTTTCTGGAGTAGTATTTTTCTTTATAGCTTCTATTTCTGTTGGTGTTCCATGTTCATCAGTTCCTCCAATAAAAACAACATAATTTCCTTTAAATCTTTGATATCTAGCAAAAATATCTGCTGGAAGATGAGATCCTACAATATGCCCTATATGTGGAACATTATTTGAATATGGTAGAGCTGCAGTTACCAATATAAATTCTTTTTTCATGATTTAATATGGATAAGAAATAATATTTTAAATATTTATATAATGAATAAAGAATGAAGGTAACAAATATTTTGATAATATTGAATGCTATAATGTTTATTTTAACTTTAATTTTTAGAGAAAAAATTATTTATCTTCTTGGTTTTTCGCCATTAAGATTTTTTGAAAGACCATGGACAATATTTACTAATCTATTCGTACATGGAAGTGATTTGCATCTTTTTGTAAATATGTTAACTTTGTTTATTTTTGGAAATCCATTAGAAAAAATAATAGGAAAGAAAAAGTTTTTGATGTTATACATTCTTTCAGGAATTTCTGGAAATGTACTTTATTATATTTTTTATTTTAATCAAGATATTATTGGTATTGGGGCTTCAGGAAGTATCTTTGGAATTCTTGGAGCATTTGCAATATTAAGGCCACATGATTATGTAGTAATTTTTCCATTTATGATACCAATACCAATGACAGTTGCATTAATAATATGGATTCTCCTTAATGTTTTTGGTTTTTTACTTCAAGTAGGAAATATTGGATATATAGCACATTTAGGTGGGTTGTTTGTTGGAATAATATTAGGCAAAAAATTTAAAAGAAAGAAAGAATTTTTCATAGAAGAATATTTAAATTCTTTTGAATTTTAATAAGTAAATGGAAGATTTAATATTAAGGTTGAGAGAAAAATTTGCAACTTCTTCTACAGAGACATTAAAGAAATACTATGAAGATATAAAAATGGGAATTATTCCAACATCTTTATCTGAATTTTCTAAGCTTGGAGAAGAAAAAATATTAAAATATTTAGAAGATGAATTAAGATTAAGAGGAGTTATTAAGAAAGCTAAAAGAGTAGAAATAAAGTAATTACTCTATACAACAATCAATAATTTTCTTTATTATTTCTTTTAATTTACTTCCCTTTTCTTTACTTTTGATAAGATTTTCAATATCTCTTTCTATTTTTTCTGATTCTTTATAAGCTTCTCTAATTTCTTCTTTTTCATCAATAAGTTTTATGACATCTTCTTTATTTAATATGTTTAAATTTAATCCCCAAAATATTGAAAATAATTCATATGAATAATCAAATAATTCTTTTGCTTCTTTTTCTCTTTTAGAATCTAATAATTTTTCTCCAGTTTCGTATAATCTCATCGTTGCAGCTAGCAAATGTTTTGAAATGCACCAAATTTCTGCTCCTTCTTCAGAATTTTTAATTACTTTTTTCATAAGTTCTTTTCTAATTTTTCTAATTTTTATTAATAAATTATAATATAAATCATTTCCAGTTTTTACTCCAGAGAAAAATAAGTGCTCTTCTAAAGATATTAAATTCATTATTCCAATAACTAAGTCTTCTTCTTTTGAAAGATCAAGTTTAATATCCTTAGCTTTTTTTAAAATTTCCTCAACTTTTTCTTTTAGGTCTTTCATAAAAGATATATAAGTTTGGTAATTTATAGTTTTATATTTAAGAAATATTTTTAAAGTTTAACAATGCTATTGTTATTTTATGGTTACAACTAAACCTACCTCAAAAATCCAGATAACTAAAAAGCTTGAAGACATATTAAATACATTTAATAAAGAAGTATTTAATAAAGATAAAAAAATCTTTGTTGAAGTAAAAGATCTAGGATATGATAAAATAATTTTTGGAGAAGTTTTTATTCCAGCATTTTATAAAGATGAAAAAATATATATAGAATCTAATTACTTGGATTTTATATTAAATAATTATAAAAGTAATCCAGAATTAATAAAACAATTGATAGAAGTTCTTCTTTATGAAAATATTCATGCAATTTTAGATGCAAATTTAGAAAAAGAAAAGGAAAATATTATAGTTCATGAAGGATTGGCAACTTTAGTTAGAGATTTATATAATACAATAATTTCAGAATATAAAATAG
>JAVYNJ010000021.1:0-6792 GCA_038735675.1 Nanopusillaceae archaeon
CAAATCCTTCAGAAGAAAGATTAATATCAGTTGATATAATTTTATAAAAATCTTTTAACTAATGAAATAGTATTTATTCCGGCTGGTCCTCCAGCACCAGTAACAAGTATAGTTATGTTACTATTACTACTCATAAATAGTACTACAAAAAAATCTTTATAAAATTTTTTATATTGTTATAACTTTCTTTGGAATACAATTTCTTATACTCTTTTAGAAGATTTAATAACTCATTTGAAATATTTATTATTCTTTTATTTATCAAAAATTGAATAAATTGGTTTAAATTTTGAGGTTTCTTAGTTTTTTTAGCTCTTTCCCAATCTATAAAAACAATTCTATTTTCTAATATTATTATATGCTTTTCAGGCCTGTGCATTTCTTCTTTATTAATTTTTAACTTATCTAAAAGATAGCAAATATCTAAAATTTTTTCGATATATTTTTTAATTTCTTCTTTATTCAAATCTTCTAAAAATTTTCCATTAATATATTCCATTTCTATCCATTTTTCTTTATCGTCCCAAGAAATAATTTTTGGAACAAAGTCATAATTCTTTAATTCTAATAAAAAATTTTTTTCTTTTTCATAATTTTTTTCTAATCCTTTTTTAAATTTTTTAATTATTGTATTTCTTTCTGTTAAAAATATTTCTGCATGCCAACCTTCATCTATCTTTTTCATTTTAAAATTTCTTTTCACTTATCTTATAATAAACTATTTTGTATTCAAAATCTATAATTCCCAATAGTAATTCGCAATTTATTTTTTTAGCCTCTTCTAATAAATCTAATATTTTTTTCCAATTTAATATCTCATTTTCAAATACAGGATAAATTAAATAAATTGGTTTGTTTCTAAAACCTCTCTCGTGTAAAATTATTTTTCCATCATAAATATCAAAATAGTATCCTAAATCTCTAATATCCTTTAAAACTAAATATAGTTTATAATTTATTCTTTCTAAAAATTTTTCTAAAAATTCTCTTTTATTTAATTTATTTCCATTAAAATCTACCAATCCCCATTCTTTCTCTAAAATATATAATACTTCTTCAGGTTCTAAATATATCTTTTCGTTAATTTTTCCAATTTTTCCAATAGAATCATAAAATTCTTTTTCTAAATAGAATTTTCCATCAAATTTTATTATAACCTTTTCCATTCTATTTCCAAATATTTAATATTCTTATCTATAACAGCCACTAACAATTTTTTTCTAGTACTATGAGCTACCCTATTTTTTGCTAAAAAATCATATAAACTAAAATCTTCATTAATCCTTACTGGAAAGCAAATCCATTTAGAATGCTCGTCTGTAGGATTTTCATAAACTCTTAAATTTCCTCCAAATTTTAATCCAGTACCAACAAAATACTTTTTATCTCTTAAATCTTTATAAACAGAATATATTTTTTCTAAATTTTTTTCTTTTATTATTTTTTCAAAATTAATTTTTTTACCATAACAATCAAATATTTCGATTTTTCCTTTTTCAGATAAATATAAAACTTCTAAAAATGGTAATGAGGTTCCAATAAATATACCATCTTTATATATAACTTTCATAATATTATTTTTCAAAGAAATATTTATGATAAGTTTAGGTATAGAATCTACAGCACATACATTTTCAATAGGAATAGTTGATAAAGAAAGAATATATTCTAATGAAAGAGTAATATATAAAACAGAAAAGGGAGGAATACATCCAAGAGAAGCTGCAGAATTGCATTCAAAAGAAGCAATAAATATTTTAAACAAGGCAATATGGAAAGCGGGATTTATTTATAAAAAAGTATATGATAAATATTTGATAGTTGATGTTTTAAGTGAAATAAAAGAAAATTTCCTTTGTGAAGAAAAATTTAATGAAGATCCTTGGAATAGATATAGATATGTAATCTTAGAAGGAAAAAAAGTATGGATAGAGAATAATGAAATAAAATCAGAAGATAAAGATTTAGAAAAAAAATTAAATGAATATGTTAAAAATATTAAAGATTTTAATAAAAAAATAGATTTAATTTCTTTCTCTGCTGGACCTGGTTTATATCCAACATTAGTTCAAGGGAAATTTTTGGCAGATTTATTATCTAAAAAATTTAATTTAAAAAAAATAGGTGTAAATCATTTAATTGCTCATGTAGAAATTGTAAAATTTTATAATAAATTTAAAGATCCTGTAGTTTTATTAGTTACTGGCGCAAATACAATGATTTTAGCATTAGAAGGAAATAAATATAGAATTTTTGGAGAAACTTTAGATATAGGTGTCGGAAATTTTTTAGATAAAGTTGGGAGATTGTTAGGATTAGGATTTCCCGCAGGACCAAAAATTGAAGAAATTGCAAAAAATGGAAAAAATTTGATTAAATTACCATATACAGTTAAAGGCATGGATATACAATTAGGTGGTTTATATACTTATATTAAAAAAATATTAGAAGAAAAAAAGTATTCTATAGAAGATATTGCATATTCTATTCAAGAATATGTTTTTTCTATGCTGGCAGAAATATCTGAAAGAGCAATTGCTCATTTAAATAAAAAAGAATTTGGTTTGACTGGGGGAGTAGCTGTAAATAAGAGGTTACAAGAAATTTTACAAAAGATGTGTGAAGAAAGAAACATAAAATTTGGAACAGTTCCTATAGATTTGGGAAATGATAATGGAGCAATGATTGCATATACTGGATTGTTATGGTATGAAAAGGGAATTCAGGGGAAAGAAGATATAGACCCGTACTGGAGACCAGAGACAGTAGAATATACATTAAAAAAGTAATTATTGGTAATATTAAATTATCATCAATTTTTCTTATAAAATATTCTGATATAGAAACAACAATAGCAATTATTGGATTTGTTCTTGTTGCAAGTACAGAAATAATTCCACCGATAAATCCGCCAAATAAGCCATAAATGCTTTTTTTATCTTCATTATTGAATAATTTTCCAAAAGTAGAAGATAGCCCATCTATCCAAGCTAAATAAATTGGAATGAAATAAGGATTTATATCTAATGCATATGAAATAAGACTGGTAGAAAAAATACCTAAAACAAAAGTAAAAGCTTCATAACCTGTCGAATCTTTGCTATAATTTTGTAGAAACATTTTTATAAAGAAGAAATCTTTTAACAAATAGAGTATTACTCCAAATAATAATAAAAAAATCATAAATAAAAGTCCTAAAAAAGGATATAAAAATAATATATATCCTATCAAGCTTCCAAGCCCAATATGTATTACTTTTCTATGTATAAACCTCTCTAATCTTTTTTCCAATTTATTAAAAATAATAATAAAAAATATTGAAAAAATGTATCCAAACAAAACTTGAAATATATCATGTACTCCTGCTAAAATTCTAAAACTACCTATTATTAAAGAGTATACAAGAAATAAAAATTTGTATTTTATATTATCATAAACAAAAAATGGAATAATTGAGAGCGAGGCATGAGTACTTGGAAAAGAAAAAGGATCTATATAAGGTCTCTCTATTCTAAATATTAATTTAAGAGTTAAATTTGTTCCTAAAATCAGAAAAAAATATGAAAAATATTTTCTAACTTTATTTTCATCTTTCTTAATTAATTTTATTAAGGCATCAACCGGAATTAATAATAAAAGAATAGTTGAAATTAAATCAAACATTTATTGATAAAATTTTTAAAAAATTTAAATAAATTTCTTAATTTATAATGATGTCTCTTGAAAAGGTCTTTGAATTAATAAAGTTAAGGAGTTTAGCTGGACAAAAAATTTTGAGTGGTAACGTAAAAGCTATAAGAAATTTGAGGAAAGAAATGGCTAAAGAAAAGGCAAAAAGATGAAAAAGAAACTTTTTGTAGGTTTACCTACAGATATAGAAGAGAGTTTAGAGACTATAGAAAAAGAGGCTCAGAAAATTATTATTAGAACGGAAAAAAGAAGTTATGGGAAGATAGTTACTATTATTAATGGAATTGAGCAAAATATAGCTGAAGGTTTAGTTAAAAAATTAAAACAGAAACTTGGTTGTGGAGGTACTTATAAAAATGGTGTTATTGAATTACAGGGGGATCATAGAGATAAAATAAAAAAGTTATTAGTAGATGAAGGATTTAGAGAAGAAAACATTGAAATTTCAAAAGATTAAAAATTTTATAAGAGGGGAATTTATTGGATTAAAAGTTCAAGTTTTAGATAGCAAAATTAGCAGTTTAAAGGGAATATATGGGACCGTTGTTGATGAAACAAAAAATACAATAGTAGTTGAAGATGAAAGTGGAAGAAGATTTATAATTCCTAAAGCTCTTTCTAAATTTCTTTTTTATTATAATGATTATATAATTTTTATTAATGGTAAAATAATAAATAAAAGACCTTGGGAAAGACTGAAAATAAAAATAGTAAAAAGGATCTAATTTTTGTTAATTATGTCTGGGGCGGGAGGGATTTGAACCCTCGACCCTCCGGTCTTCAGCCGGATGCTCTCCCGGGCTGAGCTACCGCCCCAAGATATATCTTAGAATTCTTATTAATTATTTCTTTAAATTCTTTAAGTTTATAAATTGTAACCACTAATAAATAGTAAATGAGAGAGTATAATATATGGCAATCTAGTACAAGATCTATCTTAGAATATATAATCAAAGAAATACTCTATGAAATACCTTATTCAATTAGCGGAGGATTTGCAGTTCAAATATATTCTTATGTTAATAAAGATAAATCTTTTAGAAGAAATACAAAAGATATAGATATTTTGGTTTTGCGTGAATATAAAGAAAAGCTATTAGATATTTTAAAAGATAAAAAAATTTATTATAAACTACAAAAAAGCGTTGTCAGAGATTCTTTAGATATAATTATGGAAAAAGGACCAAAAATTTCTATATCTTTTGTGGATAATTTACCTAACTATGAAAAATTGAATATAAACAAAATAACAGTAAATGTAGAAAATTTAGAGAGTTTATTAGTAAATAAATTTTCAACATATAATTTTAGAACAGTTGATAAAGATATTACAGATTTATGTCAAGTGATTAAATTATTAAAGAAAAAAGAAGTGAATATGGATGAAATTATTGGAGCTATGAAAAGATATAACATAGTTGAAGATGCTGAAAAAATGTTTTTTGTATTTTTAGAATTAAATGGTTTAATTAAATCTCCAGAAAAATATGTAGATATAGATGCTGAAGAAAAAAATAATTTTTCTTATTATTTAAAATCTAAGAAACTTATATGTAAAGAATAATAAAAATATATGGCCCCCGTAGTGTAGCTAGGACGACATTCCGGGCCTCGGTCCCGGAGATCCGGGGTTCGAATCCCCGCGGGGGCATGCTTATTTCTTCAAAACCCATAAGTAGAGTATATAATCAAAGTTAAAAAAATATGAATTTATACAATGAAGAAAAACAATAGAGAATATCGTAAAAACCTATTAAAAAAATTAAAGGCCAATAATTATCCTAAAGAAAGAATATTAACAAATATTAATTTTTTTTATAAAACATATAGGGAGTGTCAGCGTGTATTTTTATACTATGCTAGGGTGAAAGTAATTAAAGTAAGAATTTATAATTTTTGAAATAATAACTATATACAGGATGAAAAAGAGGAGCTCTGTTAAGGTAAGTATGAAAGACAATTCAATAACTCAAGAAAGTTCATTTCCTGAAAAGATAACACGTGAGAAGCTAAATGCTCTTGTTGATAAAGCTGCTGATATAATAAGAACGGCAACCGATTATAAATTTATTTTAGTTTTACTTTTTTTGAAGAGAATAAGTGATGTTTGGAAAGAGGAGTTCGAAGAAAAAAAGAAGGAATTAATGCAATATTTAGATGAAAAATCTGCTGAAAAAGAGGCTGAAAATGAAGTTTATCATACTTTTAATTTGAAAAGAGAGTTATTATGGGATGAAATAACCAAAGATATCAAAAAATTACCCGAAAATCTTTCAAACGCTTTAATTAAGATAGCAGAATTAAATCCTGAACTTAAAGGTGTTATTGATAAATTCAGCTTCCTAGGTTTTACTACTCAGGAGCATAGAGTAAAGCTAATGCAGTTGGTTGAACTTTTTAACCAATATAACTTTGGAAATAAGTATGTTTCAAGCGATATTATTGGAGACGCCTATGAGCATATACTTTATAGATTTGCTCCAACACGAGCAAAAGAAGGAGAAGTTTACACCCCAAGAGAAGTCATACAGCTCTTAGTTGAAATCTTAGATCCAAAGCCAGGAGAAAGTGTTTATGATCCCGCATGTGGTTCGGGAGGGATGTTAATAGTCTCTTATAAGTATGTAAGGGATAAATATGGAAAAGAGAAGAAGCTTCTACTTTATGGTCAAGAGTACAATCCAGATATTTACGGACTTTGCAAATTGAATCTTATAGCTCATGGAATCACGGATGCTTTTATCGAATTTGGAGATAGTTTATTATATCCAAAGTTTACTGAAGGAGGAAAACTAAAACAATTTGATGTTGTTATTGCTAATGTCCCATGGAATCAACGCGGATATGGTGAAGAAACACTAAAAAAAGCAGATTTCAAGGAAAGATTTTTTGATTATCCTCCCGACAACACAGCTGATTGGGCGTGGGTTCAACACATGTTAGCTTCAGCTAAGGAAAACGGAAGGGTAGGACTTGTAATAGACAATGGATGTTTGTTTAGAGGTGGTAAAGAGAAAGTTATTAGAAGTAAGATAGTTGAGAAGGATTTGATTGAAGCTGTTATTCTTTTACCAGAAAAGTTATTCTATAACACTAATGCTC
>JAVYNJ010000022.1:0-5810 GCA_038735675.1 Nanopusillaceae archaeon
ATTTATCTAAGGATTTCTATATAGTTATAGATAGCTTAGATTTAGATTCTGATGGAATTCCAGAAAAAATAATAGAATTAGAAAATAATTAATCTTTTTTCAATAAAATATTTAAAACTATTTTTCTGATCTCTAAAAAGAAAAAGGTTATTATCGGTATCATAATTGTATATTTAAAGTGTTCTAATGATAATGGAACTGTATGAAAGAATTTTCCACCAAAATAAATTACTAAAAGCTGTAATAATAATCCTATAAATATTCCTAAGAAAATGTATGGATTTCTTTTAAAATATCTTGCAGGATTTTTAAAGAAAGGTTCATCAGAAATTTCTTGAATACCTATTGGCCACTGAGAGAATACCATAGATGTAAAGCTAATAGTTATAACTAATTCATATGGATATATTGATAATAGATACCTATATAAGAAATAGTGAGTTATAGAAAGAAATAGTGCTGTTAAAAATATTAAAAATATTTGCTTTTTTCCAAAAAACATTTCTTTTGGATTTTTTGGTGGTCTATCTAATATTTCTGCATCATGTTTTGTAAGTGGATATGCCTTATCTTGAACACCATCTGTTACTAAATTAATCCAAATAGGATGTAAAGGATATATTGGCAAAGGTAATCCTGTAACAATTGCTAAACTATTGTAAATAACTTCAAATAAGTTTGTAGATAAAAGATATCTTATAACTCCAGAAATATTTCTAGAAATTTTTCTGCCTTCCAATATTCCATTTATTATTACTGATAAATCTCTAGATAAAATTATTGCTTTTGATGCATCTTTTGCAACTTGAGTTGAATTTTCTACAGCTAATCCAATATCAGAAATTCTTAAAGCTGGCGCATCATTAACTCCATCTCCTAAAACACCAACAATATGTCCATTGTCTCTAAGAACTTTAACTATTTTATATTTATGTTCTGGTAATGCTCTGGCAATTACTGTTGTCTTTTTCAATATTTCATATAAACTTTCTTCATCTATATTTTCCATTTCCTTTCCTTCAATTGCCATATCCCCTTCACTGTATATTCCAACTTTTCTAGCAATGTATTTTGCAGTTAAAATATTATCTCCAGTAACCATAATTATCTTAATTTTTGCATTTTTTGCAATTTTTATAACTTCTTCTATATTTTCTTTTGGCGGATCTATAAATCCTATCAATCCAATAATTTTTATTTTTACTTTTTCAATATCTGAAGGTATTTTATCAACAACATTATATCCAAATGCTAAAACTCTTAATCCTTTAGATGTTAATTCATCATGCAATTTATCTAGATCTGGATTTATACCATATGACATTTTTTTCAAAGTTTCATAAGCACCTTTAATATATAATATGTGATTAAATCCTTTTTTAACTATGGTTGCTGAAAATCTTTTATTTGGATCAAAAGGATGTTCCCAAACTTTTTCATATTCTTTTCTAATTTTTTTCCAATCTACTCCCTTAGATTCCACCCATTTCAATAATATTAAATCTAAAATATCTCCAGATGTTCCGTCAGATTCATTACATAATATAGAACACTCTATTAATTTTTCTTCATCTATAGTATAATATTTATCGACTTTTAGATTTCCTGTAGTTATTGTACCCGTTTTATCTACTATTAAATATTCTATAGATCCTAAAGTTTCAACTGATGGTAAATATTTAACTAAAAATTTTCTACTTGCCAATCTTCTAGCACCAATTGCTAAAGATAAGGTTATAACAATCGGTAAACCGCTTGGAATTGCAGAAATTAATTGAGATAAAACATATAAAAACATTTTGCTGATTTCTCTTTGATATATTAAAATTCCAATTAAAAAAACTATTGCAAGTAGAATTATATTTAAAGGTACCCAATATTTTGCAAAATTATCAAATGCTTTTATTAAAGGACTTTCTGGTGCTTTTTGAAATAAAATTTCAGATATTTTGCCTATTTCAGTATTTTTTCCTGTAGCATATACTACTGCTTTTCCTTTACCTCTAAAAACTGAAGTTCCTTTAAAAATACAATTTTTTCTTTCATATATTGGAATATTTGTAGGAAGTATTATATCTGCATCTTTTTCTACAGGATAAGATTCTCCGGTTAATATTGCTTCATTTATTTGTAAACCTACAGATTCTATTAATCTTGCATCTGCTGGAACTATATCTCCTTCTTTTATAACAATTATATCACCAGGAACTATTTCTGATGTATCTATCTCTTTTTCTATACCATTCCTTATAACTTTTGCTTTAATTTTTGTTAATTTCTTTAAAGATTCTATTGTAATTTTTGTTTTTATTTCATGATAAAATCCCAAAATTGCATTAAAAATTAATAAAGCAAATACTATTATTGATTCGTAATATTTTCCAACAAAAATAGCAACAATTCCTGCCAAAAGTATAATTATTACTAAAGGATTTTTAAATTGCTTTAAAAACAAAACTAAATTACTTTCTTTTTTTTCTTTTATTTCATTTGGACCATATTTCTTTAATCTTTCTTTTGCTTCTTCATCAGTTAAACCATTTATAGATGTATTTAAAATGTTAAATACTTCTTCTATTGGAAGATTATACATAAATTAAATATTTCAATTAAAAAATAAAAATTCTATATATAATTCTCTATAGCTTTTTTATATTTTGGATTTAGAAGACTTTTTAAACTTGATAAAACATCGATTTCTCTATTCATTTCTTCATCTAAATCTTTATTTTCTGAAAAATATCTGTTAATTGAATAATTTAGATTTCTTATAATTTTTCTAGACTTATCCGATTTATTTAAAATTATTTTTGGATTCAATATCTTTGCTTCATTTTCTTTAATTATTAAATCATAAATATCTCTCAATCTTCCAATTATTGGAATTGAATAAAGCTTTTTACCATAGTCTATTAATAAAAGAGATTCTATATATTCTTTATAATCTGAAAAATCATATTTTGTTAATATTAATTCTATATATTTTGCTGCTAATTCTCTCTTATTTTTATAAACTGCATCACAATATAAAACTGTCAAATCCTCTAGATTGCTAACAGGTATATCCTTTATTTCTTTACATTTATTTATAACTACTTTATCTAGATCCATATATAAAAAATTTTTAAAAAATTTTTAAATTTTGTTACTATTAAGGAGTAGCTTTATAGAATGTTGGTGTAAATGATAATTTTATTGTTGATATATTGGAAAGAGTTGGAGTATTTACTAATTTATATGCAATATTATAAACTGTTGGATTGTTTTCTAAACCTACTAATGTAGATCCTATCCTTGTTTGTATTTTTTGCAAATAGAAATCTATATTTAATAAAGAAAATTGAAATCTTTCTTTATACATTTTTTCGGGATTTTTAACAAAAGAAACTGCTTTTTCTGTTAATTTTTTTATATTATCATAAATCTCCTTTGTAAAACTTTTTGAAATATCTATTTTTAAATTCAAAAGAATCTCATCCAAATTTTTAACGATAAAATCACTTTTTTCAATCTCATATTTTGGAGATATTTTTAATTCGTATTTTCCTTCATATTTTAATTTATTTCTTATATATTCTTTATATTCAAAGGCTAGTATAGCTTTTAATATTATATTACCTTCATAATCCTCCATTGGAACATAAGAAAAGAAAGTTCTATAATTTTCTTTTTTCTTAGCTAATGGTATCTTAAAATCTTTCGATATTTGACATATTAGCTCTGGATAGCTCTCGCCATACTTATCAAAAACCTCTTTTAAAATGCATTTTCCATTCGATAAAACTAAATTTCTTTGGTCAAACATAAAAAAGTATAATTAAAAAAAATTTTATAAATCTTATATCTTTAAAGTTACAAATTATATAAAATATTTTTTAAACTTTAAGCGTAATATAAAATGGCCTTAGATTTGTAGTTTTTATTTTTACTTATTAATATTTCAATATTTTGATCATTATAACTGGAAATTATCTCTCCCAATAAATGGGAAATATCATAATCTTTAATTGAATAACCTAAGATTTTCAAAAACTTTTTTCTAAAAATGTCAGAATCTATTTCTTGATTACAGTAACCATAAATTAATTTGAAAAATGCTTTCAAAACTAAATTATTTAAATTTAGAATATTATCTATTTCTCCATCTTTATTAACATTTATAATAAGTTTATCTTGTTTTAACTTATAATTTCCTATAAATTTTCCTTCTTTTATTCTATTGTCGCTGTAATAATATATTTCTATTTTAAATAATTTATTTTCAGAACAATTCAAATTATAACAAAAGTATATATCATCTTTTTCAATACATTCGTAAGATTCTTTATATTTGATTATTTCTTTTTTTATTTTATCATCAAGATATTCCATAATTATATAAAACGGAAATATGTTTAAAAACAAGAAATATTTTTAAAAATTTTTAAAAATTTTATGGGCCCGCGGGGATTTGAACCCCGGACCTCCGCCTAGTCAGGGCGGCATCATGCCACTAGACTACGGGCCCATAAAATATTTTATTTACCTTTAAATTTAACAATTAAAGGTAATACTCCTTTTTCATATTCCAATTTTGCAATTTTAATAGGACTATAATTTATTTTTTCTAATTCTTCCTTAGATAAGTTTATTAAAGGTGGTGCTCCCATAGCAATCATTAAAGCACGTGCTCCAATTAATCTTGCAATTGCAAATCTTGATTTCTCCATTTTCAAATATATTTTAATAATTCTTTCCTTTTATTTTTTGCTATTTCTATTAAATTATCTAATTCTTCTAATTCAATTCCCTCACTTTTCAAAAATTGTATATTATTGATACTCTCTGTTAAACCGATATTTACTATAGAATCTGCAGATCTTTCTTCATATAAAGTTGGATCAACTATGAATTTATCAAATATTTTTGCAAATGTTATTGAAACTGGCATTTTTTCTAAATTTAATGGCAAATTTTTATTTGTTTTTTTCTTGTAGTTTATAACATATTTATCTCCATCTTTTATTAACTCAGGGAATTTTGTATTTTTTAATGCCCTTACTGTTGCTAGTAATGATGCATCAATCAAGTTTCCATCATTATTTATTACATATATATCGATGTATATTACCCAAACATATTTTCCACTTTCAACAACTAAATTTTCCGTTTTTATAAAATGTGCTCCTCTAATTATTCTATCTATAACTCTAGCATATTCTATTTCTTCTGGAGTTGGTGGCCCCGGTTCTTTTTCATAAATTGATCCAGGAAGATATTCCAAACTTACTATAAATATTCCATCATTTGGGCTATCCGGAAATGGCTCATCTATATCTAATTTTATACCAACCAACACTTTTGTATTTCCTAACTCTATATAAGAAGATCCCTCTGCATTTTCTATATAGTTATCTACTATCTTAATCTTCCGATATTCTAGAAAATTCCTACCATCAAACCTTTTATTTTCTGAAACCAAAGAAGAGATATAATTGATTAAATTATCATTTATTGAAATATCCATTTATTTTTAAAACTAAAAAATAGTTTAAAAATTTTTTATGAGTTTTAGAGAAAATATAAAATTATTAACATAGAGATTGTTGTTAATATTAGGGATAGAATTAGATATAAAAGATCTTTCAATATTTCCTTATTTTCCATTTTTCATTAGTATATCACAAATTTCTAAAGCTTTTTTATATAGTTTTTCTGATATTATATTTTGATTATATAAAAAATCTAATTCTTCTTTATCAACTATTTTCTTTTCTTCAGATTCAACAATATCTATACATAGATCATTATAAAATATTTTTGTTGTAATT
>JAVYNJ010000023.1:0-5470 GCA_038735675.1 Nanopusillaceae archaeon
TTACTTTCATTCCATGTGTAAGATCTATTATTTTTAATTCATATATTTTAGAGGGATCTATGCCTCTTTCTTTTAATATTATCATAATTGCAGTATTTTCGTCAAGATAACCATAATACTGTTCAATCTTCTTTTTAATTAAATTCTCTAATTCATTTAAAGATATTCCTAATAAATTGGCCACTTCTTTTTTCTTTAAATCCATTAAAAAATATATTTTTTAAAAATAAAAAATCTATGAGCAAAAACAGCCGTTGGTATTTGAGAAACAAGTAACTGGTGTTCCAGCATCTGTATATACTGTAAACCTTCCATGTACTCCGATTTCTGCACTATAACAATAAACATTCTTATCTTCTAATCTAAAAGTTCTTGAGCAATATTCAGAATTTATAAAGGCATTTTCTATATCATAAACCCTAGGATATCTAGCTAATAGCAATCTTTGATGAATATCATTTAATAAAGTACTGCATTGTGCTCTTATTTTTTGAGTTTCTTCTGCATATCGCGGTATTGGTCCAATTAATCTTGGAAAACTGCCAGTTACAAAAAACACTATTAATACTAATATTAAAACTGAAATTACTGCAAGTACAATTGTACTAAATGGTAAACCCTGATTCTTCATAAATAATAAGAAATTCTTAAGAAAATAAAAATTTTTATTTTTTTATGAAAATCTCAGAAATAAAGTTTAGTGTAATAATTCATGAATGGGAGAACTATGAAAAAATAAAACAAAAATTTTTAGAATTATTAGATGGCATAAATAAAGAAAAAATAGAGATTTATGAAAATAAGGGACAAGGTTTAATTAGCTCTAATATATATTTCATTTCCGCAAAAATTAAAGACAAAAATTCTATAAAAATATTTTTAAAAAATATTTTAAAAAGATTAGATAGTATAAATAGGTTTTTAGAAGAAATAAATTTTGATGAAAATTGTAATGTTTATATAAGATTTGATAAAGAGGCTTTATTAAAAGAGAATAGGATTTTTCCCATGTATGGGGAAAATGTCTTTCACTTAAAAATTAGTATAGATTCTTATAAAAAAGATAAAGAATCTGTTAAAAAATTTCTAAACGAATTCTTCAACAGTTTAAAGAATTTATAATCTTTTACTAATATTTATTTAAATGAAATTTATACATATCTCAGATACTCACTTAGGTTGCGAGATTCCGGTAAAATATAGAGAAATAAGAAAAATAGATTTTTTGAATGCATTTAAACAAATTGTAGATTTTGCAATAAAAGAAAAAGTAGATTTTATTATCCATTCTGGGGATTTTTTAGATGACTATTTTAGAATATCATCAAAAATTTTTTTAGAGATATTAGACCTTCTTTTTAAATTAAAAGAAAATAATATTCCTTTATTTTTTATTAAAGGAAATCATGATAATAAGGGACAAAAACAAAATGTTATAGAAATATTAAAAAAATTTAGGCTTATAGAAGAAGTAAATCCTCTAGAACCAAAAAGTATAAAAGATTTCTATATATATGGAATTTCAGAACCTTCAAATATTGGTGGAGAGGAATTAAAACTATTTTATGAAAAAAGATTAAAGGAGGTTAAGGTAGATAAAACAGGTTTTTCTATATTTCTATTTCATGGAATTTCTACAGCAGTTCCTAAGGATATTATAAAAAATTATACAAAAGATCCTAGAATTATAAATCATGATTTTTTTCCAAAAGCAGATCTCTACGGGTTTGGACATTTTCATAATAGTTTTATTAAAAAAGAGGATTCTATTATTTCTTTACCAGGATCTACCGAAAGAACGGAAATTTCGGAATATGAAGAAAAAAATAATAAAGGATTTTTTTATTTTAAAGATGCAGATTACAGTTTTATTAATTTAAATGTTAGAAAAATAAGTATAATAGAAAAAAGAGTGGAAAATGAAGAAGATATAAATGATATTTTAAATAAAATAGGAGAAAAAAGTAAAGACAGCATAATTAAGTTGAAAATATTTTATTCTAGAAGTATGTATGATCTATTAAGAAAAAATATAGATAACTTACTAGCTTTAGGATATATGATTATTGACGAACTATATCCTGTAGATTATGTTGAAGAAATAAATGTAGTAGAAGATAAAGTTGTTTTTGAAGATATAATTGATAAAATGATGATTTCTGAAAATGACAAAAAGGAATTATTAAACTTATACAACAAGATAAAATATTTATTTGAGGAATATTATTCTGATAGAAGTAGTAATTTGGATAGGATAAGAGAAGCTTTATTTAAAGAATTAATATGAAAGTTAGAAGATTATATTTAGAAAATTTTAAAATACATAAATCAAAAGAAATTAATTTTGATTTAAGCAAAAATTTAATTATAGGAGAAAATGGAACTGGAAAATCTACTATTTTTCATGCGATAATTTTTTCTCTTTTTGGTGGAGATAAGGCAATTTTATCTAGTTTAAATATAAATAGAATAGAATCTTTGATAAGACATTTAAGTCCATCTTTAAAAGTTATTCTAGAATTGGAAGATAGTAATGGAGGAGTATACAGAATAATAAGGACTGTCTCTTCATCGGGAGAAAGCAAAGCTGTTATTGAAATGGGCGATGGAAAAATTTTAGCTACAACTCCAGATATTGTAAATAGAAAAATATATGAGTTACTTAAAATAACGAATCCAAACAAAATTATCGAAATATTATATATAAAGCAGGGAGATTTAGGTAAATTAATAAATATATCTGGAAAAGTAGAATTTACAAATAAATTGGAAGAATTATTTGATATAAAACTTTATTCTATGTATTTAGATGTAGTTCAGGGAGTTATAAGAGATTTAAATAAAGAATTAAACTATCTTGAAAGAGAAAAAGAAATGTTTTCTAAAGATATTGAAGAATTTAATAAAATTTTTGGAGGACTGAGTAAAGAAGAATTAGAAAAAATTTATACAGAATTTATTTTACTTAGAAAAAGAAGAGAAGAAATATACAAAAGCTATGTAGAGCTAAAAACTTTGTATAGTTCAATAGATAGCAAGAAAATATCTCAAGAGAAGTATATTAGAGAAAAGTTGAAAGAATTAGAAGAGAGATATAATGAACTGAACGAGAGATTATCTAATTTGAAAGCAGAAAAATATAATTTAAAATTTGATAAATATTCTAAAGAACTATTAGATAAAGATATAGATTTTTTAAAAAATTTATTGTTAGAAATAGAAAATAAAATAAAAGGATTAGATAAATTGAAACTAATGTTAGAAATTAATAATTTAAAAGAAAAGAAAAATATTTTGGAAGAATATAGAAATCTTATTGATGTTAAGAGAATTTATGAAGAAAAAAAGAATATCTTAGAGGAATTAGAAAAAAAACAAATTGAAATTAAAAATAAAATAGAAACTATTAATAAGAGTTTAGAGATATTGAAATTTTCTAAAGATAAAATTTGTCCTGTATGTAAGAAACCTTTAATTGACGAAGAATATAAAAATCTTTTACTAGAATATGAAAATGAATTAAATAATTTGAAAGTTGAAAAAGAAAATATCGAAAAAGAAATATTTAATTATAAAAAAGAAGTAAAAAACTTAGAAAAAGATTATACAAGATTCCAATATTTGGATAAAAAAATAATAGAGTTAGGAATAGACTTAAATCAATTATCAAACGAATTAGAAGCAATATCTAAAAGAATAGAAGATATTGATCAAAAAATTAGATTATTCGAAGAATATGAAATAATAAATGGTACAATTAATTATTTAAAATCTAGAGATATAGAAAGAGCAATAAATTTGTTAAATCAAGAAATAAATAATTTAAAAAATGAAATAAACAATTTATTAAAAGAAATTTCGCAAATTGAAAGTATGAAAAAAAATCTTGAAAAGTATAATCAAATTTTACAATCATTAGGGTTTAACTCTTTATTTGATTTAGAAAATGAAATTAAGAAAATAGATGAAGAACTTAAAAAATATGAAAACTTTAAACCAGAACTATATAGAATATATTTAGAGAAATTAGAAAAATATAATATTTTAATTGAAAAAATTAGAAAAATTAGAAAAAATATACAATTATTAAATTACCTACAAAACTCTTTAATAAAATTTATCGAAAGAATTAGAAAAGAAAAAACCTTAAGATTATCTGAAGAATTTAGAAGATTTTTCAAGAGGTTATATAGATATGGAGATATTTCTGATGTAAAAATAGATTTAGAAATAAATAGATCTGGGGAAAAAATATTCAATATTATTATTGCTAAGGAAATAGATGGAAAAATCTTATACAAAAATGTTAATGAAGCTGGATTAAGTGGAGGTCAAACAAAAATATTAGATTTGGCTTTAAGATTGGCTATAGCATCAATTATAAATCCTAACTTTAAAGTATTAATGTTAGATGAGCCTACAGAATCTTTAGATGAAAATGTAAGATATCAACTAGCAGAACTTTTAGATTCTTTAGAAGGGTATCAAATAATATTGTGTACTCATGATGAATTGTTTAAAGAAAAAATTAGTGGAAAAGTTATAGAATTTAGAAGATCTACTTAATATATTTTATTATTTCAGATTTTTTGTATCTTTCATCCATAAAAATTATTTTTACTTTATCATTTGGAAATCTAATTGCCCTCCCAATAACTTGTCTTATTTGAATATCTTTAATAATTTCTGCAAAAGTCATGTAATCTAAATTATTATCCTTGATTATTTTTGAAGTTAAAATTGAGACTGTTGGTGGAGGGGGATAAGGTTTTCCAACAATAACTATAACGTTTAATAAAGATTTAGAATTTTCAATTAGTTCAACTCCCTCTACAAATCTTGATCTAGAATAAGTAAATATTGCTTTTTTATCAGTTTTTAATATTGTATTGAATGGCTTATTTCCTTCATCCAAAAATATTTTTTCTTTAGTATCTTTATCTAAAAGATCATAAATATAATTCATAAATCCGGCTGAGGGAAACATATACAATTGATATTTTTCTAAGTTGTTTATTAAAAATCTTATATTTCCAATTAGGTTTTCTATATTTCTTTTTTCCTTCCTTTTTTCATACTTGGAAGAAAAATTGTTTATTATATTATACTCTTTTTCCCCAAGTTTTATATCTACTTTAATATATTCTACGTTGTCCGGATTTATTTTATATAATAAAGAAAAATCTTTTTTGCTAAAATTACTTCCAGACATTAATATAATGCTTTTATAATCCAATAAAGATTTTATTATTAAATCAAATCTAGTTAAATATGCTTCTAATTTAAATCCATTCATTATCCATAATAAATTGGGATCTTTTAGATTTAAATAAAGTTTTATTATTTTATTTAAATTCCACCTTTTCTTAGATATTTTTATACCTAATTTAGATATTGTTCTTTTATAAGAATCCCAAAAAAATATTATATCTTCAAACATCTTTTTATATCTGTCAAATATATCTAACAA
>JAVYNJ010000024.1:0-5095 GCA_038735675.1 Nanopusillaceae archaeon
GTTCTCATTTATTTATTATATTTTCTAAAAGCACAATTAATATAGCAGATAATAAAGAACTCAAAATGTTATATGGTATAAAGAACATAAAAGCCATTAAGTATGGTGCAATAAGATTAAAAGTTATGTATATTATCACAGTATAAATAACTATCTTAATTAAAATATTTTTTGTGTTCATAAAGAATTAGGATATTTTAAAAATTAAAAATATTTTTAATCTATTTTAGATATCTTAACTAAATATAAACTTTCTAAGAAAAAATCAATTTTTTCAATTAAAGTAAATTTGTATTTATCAGAAAAATCATTAAAAATTTTTTTAGGATCATTGAAAGAAGACATAATAATTAGTGAAATACCATTTTTATTTAAATGATTTTCTAGATCATTTAAAAATCTTTCTATTAATTCTTTTCCACTTTTACCGCCACAAATCCATCTTCTTACATTTTCTTCTTCTTTATCGATTTCAGGTAAATATGGGGGATTAAATAATATTACATCAAATTTTTCATTAATGTTTTCGAACAAATCTGATAAAATAAATTTTACTGGAAATTTAAAGTTGTCAACAATATTATAAAGTCTTTCTAGATCTTCTTTTGGATTTATATAATTTAAATAAAAATTTATCTTAGCTAATTTGATGCAGTTATTATCTATATCTGAAAAAGTAACTTTTTTAGTATATTTATAAGCTTCTAGACCTTGAATTCCAGTTCCACAACCTAAATCCAAAACTTTTTTATTTTCACAAAATTTTGGAATATATTTATTCAATAACAAAGAATCTTCTAATGGTGGATAACATTCTAAATCTTTAAATTTATAGTATATTTTTAAATCAGAGATTTTTACAAACATATAAGATATTGCAAAAAAATAGATATAAAAATGTGGTTTGGATAATTTTAACTTTATTTATAGTTCTTGTAAGCAGTGATCTCAAGATCGAAAATATTTATTGAAGTAAAAAGCCAGGAGAGTTTTTTGTAATATTTATAATTAAAAAGTTAAAATTCATTATTTAAAGCTAAAATTGTATCTGTTTCCGGGTTCTTCATCATTTTCTCAGCAGCGGCAAAACTCTTCATAAAAAATCAAATGATATTATAGTTTTTAAAATTTAGTTTTTTTATTATGTTATACAAAACTTTAAAATTATTTATTAAAAATAAGTGTGAGTTATCTTTACAATCCGAATTTCCAAAATTTTTTATAAAATTAAAATATTTTTCAAATATTTTAGAGATCTTTTCTTCTTCTTTTTTATTAGATTCTTTTATAAATATTTTTCTTATTATAAAACTGTCATTTGTAGTTAGATAATCTATGTGCCATTTAATTTTTTTATCTTTTTTTAAATGTCTTAATATTCTTTTTTCTAAATTATTCATTGCAGATCCGATATAAATATAGTATCCTTTTTTAAATATAATTTTACCTAGTTTTCCAACTTCAATTTCACAGTCATTTAAACATTCTAATAATAAGAGATAAGTTCCCTTCATTATAAAATTTTTAAATTAATTTAAAAAATATTTACTAATGACATTCAATTTTCGGTATTGATGAAAAAATTTCTTTAATAACTAAAGAACCAACAATAGAAGTTTTGACTTTAGATAGATTAAAGGAATTATTAGAAAAAGGTGAAAAATTAAGACATTACATAGGATTTGAGATTTCAGGATTTGTCCATTTAGGAACAGGATTAATATGTATGAATAAAGTAGCTGATTTTCAAAAAGCCGGAATAGAAACAAATATATTCTTAGCAGATTATCACTCATGGATAAATAAAAAACTTGGCGGCGATATAGAATTAATAAGAAAAATAGGAAGTGGTTATTTCAAAGAAGCTTTAAAAATTTCTTTAAAGTGTGTTGGTGGAGATCCTGACAAAGCAAAATTTATTTTTGGTTATGAATTGTATGAAAAATTAGGAATAGAATTTTTTACAAAAGTATTAAAAATTTCAATGAATTTAACTTTGGCTAGAGCGAAGAGAGGATTGACAATATTAGGAAGAAAGCAAAAAGAAAATATAACTCTAGCTCAATTAATATATATTCCAATGCAAGTTGCAGATATTTTTTCTTTAAATGTCAATATCGCTCATGGAGGATTGGATCAAAGAAAGGCACATGTAATTGCTTTAGAAGTTTGTGAAGAATTTGGATATAAACCTATTGCTATTCATCATAGATTACTGACCGGACTACATATTGACGAAAATATAAGAAAAAAATTGTTAGAGGCAAAAAATAAAGGAGATAGAGAACTTTTTGAAGAAGGAATAATAGATATAAAAATGTCAAAGTCAAAACCAAATTCGGCAATTTTTATTCATGATACAGAAGAGGAAATAAAGAATAAGATTATGAAAGCATATTGTCCTCCAAAAGAAATAGAGCTAAACCCTGTTTTTGAAATAGCAGAATTAATTATATTTCCATATTTAATTAAAAATAATAGGGAATTTGAAATAAAAAACTTAAAAACCGGAGAATTAAGAAAATATAATTCAATAAATCATTTTAGAGAAGAATATATTTCTGGAAAAATCCATCCTTTAGATTTAAAAAATTCAGTTTCAGAATACCTTATAGAATTATTGGAACCTGCTAGAAAATATTTTTTAGATGGACCTGGGAAAAAATATTTAGAAGAATTGAAAAGCCTAATTATAACTAGATAACTTTTATTTTTTTCTTTGGTAAATTTAATGAATGAATATTTTTAATAATCAAAGAATAGGGGAATTATTGAAAAGCAGAATTAAAATTTCTGATCTTGAAAAGGTTGAATATAACAGAGAAGTTGTAGTTTCTGGATGGATTACTAATATAAAAAACATGGGAAAAATATGTTTTATTGTTTTAAAAGATAAAAGCGGAGAAGTTCAATTAACTTTAAAGGAGGAAAATTTGGGAAATTTAGATTTTGTAAAAGATCTTTCTTTACATACTTTCATAGTTGCAAGAGGAAAGTATATAAAAGGAATTGCTAAAAAATGGAAAGAAATTGTTGTAGAAGAAATATATGTTTTAGGAGAAATAGCAAGACCATTACCAATAGAATCAAGATCTACATTAGAAAAAAGATTAGATTATAGATGGATAGATTTAAGAGATGATAAAAATTCCTTTCCAATAATTATGATATCTGATTTTGTTAAATATAGTAGAGAATTTTTCTATAAAAATGGATTTGTAGAAATATTTACTCCTAAGATATTAGGAACACCATCTGAGGGAGGTGCAGAAGTATTTGAAATACAATATTTCAGTAGAAAAGCCTATTTAGCTCAATCTCCACAATTCTATAAGCAAATGGCAATAGTATCTGGGTTTGAAAAAGTTTTCGAAATTTCTCATGCATATAGAGCTGAACCTTCTTTTACTACAAGACACTTAACAGAATTTATATCTTTAGATGTGGAAGTCGGATACATATCCTCACATCATGATGTAATGGATATTCTAGAGAATTTAATTGTTTATACTTTAAATAAACTTAAGGAAGAAAGAGAAGAAGAAATAAGAAAATATTATAATCAAGAAATAAATATTCCTTCGAAAATTCCAAGAATAAAAATGGAAGAAGCTTATGAGATAATAGGCAAAGAAAATATAAAGCCAAATGGAGACATAACTCCAGCAGGAGAAAGAATACTCGGAGAATATGTAAAGAATACTTATAATTCAGAGTTTTTCTTTTTAATAGACTGGCCGTGGGATGCAAGGCCTTTCTATCATATGAAAGGAGAACCAATGAAAAATGGAAAAGAAACAACAAAGAGCTTTGACTTAATATATCGAGGATTAGAAGTAGCTACTGGAGCCCAAAGAGAACATAGATATTCAATTTTATTGAAACAAATTAGAGAAAAAGGATTGAATGAAAAAAATTTAGAATTTTTCTTAGAGTTTTTTAAATACGGTTCTCCAACGATGGGTGGATTTGGATTTGGTGTTGAAAGATTTATAAAACAGCTATTGGGAATAGAAAATATAAGAGAAGTAGCATTCTTACCGAGAGACCCTAATAGAATATATCCATAAATTTATGAAAGAGGAAAAATTAGTAAAAATAATAGGAGAAATCGGAATTGAAGGAGCTAGATATATCGAAGAAAATATAGACTTTCAATTTTTTGCTATAAAAAAATTATATAAAAATGTAAAAGACCTAGAATTAGTAATAAAGTTGGTTTTATTAAATTCTATCGTAAGTTATCAAATAAATTGTACAGGAGAAAAGTGGTGGATGGAATTTTCAAAATATTTTATTTTAAACAAAAATATAAAAAATGTTGTTTTAGATTACTTAAATTTTTTGAAAAATTCTAGATGTAATAAAAGATATTTAAATATTAAAATAAAAAGAATAATTAAAATTTCTGATTTTATAGAAAAATTAGATTTAGAGAAAATAGATTTTTACTACAAAAATATGGTTTTTCTTAGAGATGATTTGTCAAGTTATCTGAAATCTAATAAATCTTCCAAAACTATTTGCTTTTCTATAAAAATGTTTGGATATGCGTCTAGAATAATTTTTAAGAAATTCATACCATACCCTTTTGAAGTTGATATCCCTCTGGATAGTAGAATAAAAAAATATACACAAAGATTTATTAAAAATAATTTTTTGGAATTTTGGAGAAAAATTTCTTATAAATCAGGAGTTCCTCCATTACATATAGATTCTATATTATGGCCATTTTTAAATAAAAAACTAAATTTAAAATGTTTTAAAAAATTAAAAAATTTTAATAAAATAAATTTAATTTTTGATTTATTAAATATTAAATAATTTATCTTAAAAAATATCTTTATGGAATCTCTTTTAGTAAAATATCTTGTTACTTTTTTAGTTGGTTTAATTTTTGGAATTGAAAGAGAAATAAAAGCAAAGCCTGCAGGAATGAGGACTCATATTTTGGTAGCTGTTGGTGCTTTAACTTTTACTTTAGTTGCTATAGATTTTTTTGGTGCTGAAGCAGCAAGGATTGTTGCAAATCTCATTGTAGGAATTGGTTTTATTGGGGCCGGAACTATAATGAAATATGAAGAAAAAGTTATAG
>JAVYNJ010000025.1:0-4822 GCA_038735675.1 Nanopusillaceae archaeon
TATAGAAAACCTAATTGGAAATATAAGATTTTTAATAAACAACTTAGAAAAATATCAATTGTACATGTTTCCCTCAGCCGGATTTATGAATTATGTTTATGATCTTTTAGATAAAGATACTAAAGAAAAAATATTTTTAGATGAAGGAAATAAGCCATTCAATACAATATTAAAAACTGATAAAAAAGCAATATTTACTTATTCTAGATCAAGATTTGTAGAGGGAGTTGAACTAATTGAAAATTCTAAATCTTTATTGAATAGCATAATTATTGTTGGAAAACCTTATCCCCCGCCACCAACAGTCTCAATTTTAACTTCAAAAATAATCAAGGATAATAATTTAGATTACATGACTTTTGCAGAAATTATTAAAGATATTCAAATAAGGCAAGTTATTGGGAGAGCAATTAGATTTCCAAATGATAAAGTAAAAATAATTTTTATGGATGAAAGATACAAAAAATCTGAAATAATAAAATATATTAAGTAGACCTTCTAAATTCTATAACTTTTCCACTAATTTTTTCTTTAAATAATTCATCATGAGTGCACAATATTATTTGATATCCTTCTAAAGAATCCAAAAGTTCTGCTAATTGATATCTTACATTTTCATCTAAGGATTCTGTAGGTTCATCTAACATTAATACTTTGAAATTGGGATTTATAATTGATGCTATAGCCAATCTCAAAGCTAAATCTAATATTTTTGTTTGACCTCCACTTAATCCTGCCTCATTAACATTTTTATATAATGTTTTTCCATCTATTTCTTTTGCAACGATAATATTAAATATTTTTTCTCCGGATCTATTTACTTCTAAATCTATTTTTACATCAGAAATATCTCCATATCTATATAATCTCTTAAAAAATCTTCTAAATTCTTCAGATAATCTTAAAGTTTTTTCTTTTCTAATTCTTTCAATAAATTTTATTAAAGAATTTTGTAAATAAGTTAATAATTGTATATTTTTTCTAATTTTTCTAATTTTTTCAATTAAGATATTATATTTTTCCAATTTTTCTGAATATATTTTATATAATTCTGGTTTAAAGTTTTCATATTTTTTGAGTTCATCATCTATTTTTTTAATTTCATTTTCTAAATCAAATAAAGAGTTAAACCCTAATGATTGTAGAATTTGATTATACTTTTCAAGATTTTTTTTCATGCTTTCAATTTGTGAGATTTCTTTCAGTAGATTATTTATTTCATTTTTTAAATTATTTATTTCTTGATTTAACAAATTTATTGCTCTTTCTATATCTCTAGATTTTAAATAATTAATTGTACCATTTATTATTTCGTATTCTTCAAATAATTTGATTTTCTCATCAATATCTTCTATTCTTTTAGATATTGCTTCTAATTCGTTTGATAATTGATTTAAGTCTATTCCTAACTCTATTATTTTTTTATCTAAATACTGAAATCTTGTATAATCTTTTTCTAAATTTTTTATTTCTTTTTTATAAATAATTATTTCTTTTTCAATTTTTTCTTCTTTAATTTTTAAATTATTTAGTTCATTCTCGTATTCCAATAAAAGATTCTTATATTCTTCATCGATTAGTGGTTTTTTGCATAATGGACAGATTTTATCTTTAGAAAATTTCAATATTTCTAAACTTTTATTAATAACATCCATTTTATTTTTAATTTCAATTTGTTTTTTTTCTAATTCTTCTAAAATACTCTTTTTTTCTTCATAAACCCTTTTAACATCAATAAGATTTTTATATTCCTCTAAAATACTCTTCTTTTCTTTTAAATTATTAATTTCTAACATTAATTTCAATTTATCTAATCCTTTTATTTTACTTTCTATTTCCAGCAATAGACTTTTTAAAAAATCTATATCTTTATCTAATAATTCTTTAGAGTATTTATCAAATTTTAAACCATATTTTTCAGCTTTTAAGTTGGACAATTTCTCATTAAATTCATTATACTTTTCTTCCAATTCTTTCAACTTTTCTCTAATATATTTTTCTTGAGATATCTTCTTACTATCTATTGAACTATATAAAGTTTTTAATTCTATATAACTTTTATACATTTCTTCTCTCCTTTTTTTAAGTAAAATAAATTCAGTATAAATTTTTTCCAATTCTTCTTTACTTAATCCTTCAAAAATTTTTCTAAATTCTTCGATATCCTTAGAAAGCATATCTTTTTCTCTTTCAAGATAACTTAATTCTTTATTTAAATCTCTTATAACTCCTTGAACTACATCCAAATAATTGGAATATAGCTTTATATCAAATAAATCTTCTAATTTATCTGTAAATTCTAATCTTCCCGATATATTTATTAATTTACCCAAATCTCCTTGCTTTATATATAATATTTCAATAATTTTACTAGGACTTGTTATTTTGAGTAATTCATAGATTTTTTTATTTATAATATCTGGGGTTGTAGCTAATATTTTTCCATCATCCATTTCAATAATGGCTTTACTTTCTCCCGAAGAAGATATAGTTCTTATTATTCTATATAATCTACCGCCACTATCTTCCAATTCTAAGATAACTTTTAAAGATGGACTCAAATGTCTTATTAAAGATTCTATTTTATTTATATTTAAATTAGATAAAATTAATTTATCTCCACCAAAAAGAGAAAATATTATTGCGTGAAAAATGGTAGATTTTCCGGTTCCATTTTCTCCTATAATTAAATTTTTATTTAAATCAAATTCAATTTCTCTCGATTTATGTATTTTAAAATTTTCTAAATATAATTTTTTTATCTTCATATTAATTCTTTAAATAGAGATTCTCTTATCCTTTCCAAACTATTAGTTCTATCAGAATAGTATTCTTCAAATAAATATTTTATTTTATTATATAAATTTATTAGTTCCTTCTTATCATTTTCAGAAATTATCATTTTCTCAATTATATCCTCAAAAACAACCTTATCTTCCATTATGTTTATTTCCTCATTATAATCCTCTGGATATAATTCATCTATAATCATATATCCTAAAGATAACAAATTATCTATGTTTTTTCTTATTAAATCATACATTACTCTAGAATATAATATTTTTAATTTTATCAAATGATCCTTACTTTTTTCTATTATCTTTTTTACTATCTCGTCTAAATCATCTTCTTTTTCTACTCTTTTTTCTAATAAAGTCACTTTTCTAACATTTAGATTAATAAATTCGTATTCTGTATCTTTAAAATAAAAAAATCCTTTGCTACTTTTTTCTTCATATTCTGAGATCTCTGTTCTTTCTGTAGACCCTGGTAAAGAAAGAATTGAATTGTCTTTTTTAATAAAACTAGTATGAAAGTGGCCAAATCCATAAAGATCTACTTTAGGAAAAAAATCATGATTTATAACTCTTGGATCTTTCATATAACCCTTTAAAATATCTCCAGGAATAGCTGTAGAAACTCCATGAAATAAAAATATAGAAAAACCCGTTTTATCTATTTTAGATTCTCTTAGTTTTTTTTCATAAAAAATTTTTAATTCCTCTCCGCCAATATTTGAAGGCTCCGAGATCCCATATATATAAAAATCTTTCATAACTTTTGGCTCTAATGGATTTAATTCTTCTATAAGCTTAAATTTTTTTATTATTTCAATAACATTTTGCTTTTGTCCTTTATTGTCATGATTTCCCTTAATAAAAAAGAAAGGAATGTTATTTTCTTTTAATTTAAAAAGCAGATCTAATATTTCTAAAAATATTTTTGAAGATATTCTAAAGTAATCATCTAAAAAATCTCCAGAATGAATAATAAAATTTACTTTTTCTTTTATTGCGAAATCTACAACTTGTTTAAATGCATTTAGAAAATCCATTTTTCTTATTTCTCTATATTTTACTGGAATTTCACAACCTAAATGAGTATCAGAAACATGTATAAATTTCATTGAAATAAATAATTATTAAAGATTATAAATCCTTTAAACTACTTAAAAAATCTTTTAGAAATTTTTTAACAGATTCTTTATCCTTTTTATAAAAATCCATACTAATCTTTAAATGAAAAACGTTTTCTCCATACATAGGAACAATTTTATTTTCTTTCAAAAATATTTCTTTGTCAAATCTTAAATAAGCGTTATAATTATCGTCAAAATTTAATTCTTCCAAAAAACGATTTATATCATCTAATCTTTCTAATATATTTTTAAAAAATTTTTTTATAGAAATTTTATCTTTAATTTTTATATAGATAAAATATATAGTAGAACTAATCAAACCTTGGCCCTTATTCTCATTTATTTCTATTTTTTCTTTATTTATTCCTTCTAATAGTTCAAAAATTTTTTGTTTTATCTTTTCATAGCTTTCCCATTCGTGTATTATTACACTTAATTTTACTTCGGAGATTTTCATAAAAAATGAAATTTTTTTATTTTCTTAAAGAATTATATATTTTATGAAAAACCAAGGTTTACCATTTAGTACAATAATATTAGCATTAGTTTCCGTTCTAGTATTGGTTTTGATAGTATTTTTCGTGACCGGTAGTTTTCCAAGATTAACTGGACAAATTGGTAGATATGGAGATGAATTGTCTTCAATAAGAGCACAATGTAGTGTTTTATTAAATGATATCCAACAAAGATTAATGTTAGCTCGCTATTCAAGTACTTCGGCTATACAACAAGCTTTTAGAAGTTCTGAATATTGTTCAAGAACATTTAGGATAGAAAATCAAAATTTATATTGCTATAGCTCTGCTATTGGCGTACATACAAGATTTACAGTATATACAGACGCTGGAACACCGGTTGTTTGTAATTCAAATACTAGTGGCTGTTTTTGTTCATAAATTTTTT
>JAVYNJ010000026.1:0-4335 GCA_038735675.1 Nanopusillaceae archaeon
CCATTGCCTGAAACATAACATACGCTTCCTTCCCTCTAACTTCACCAACTATTAAATAATTCGGATTTTGTCTCATAGCCTCTTTTAATAAATCATACGTAGATATTTCCCCATAAACAGAATTGCCTATAATTATTCCTCTTCTGCTTAATGTAGGAATCCAATTTTCTTGATATAATTTTAACTCTCTTGTATCTTCAATTGAAATTATTTTTGATCTTGGTGGTATAAATAAGGATAGAATATTTAATAATGTTGTTTTTCCAGATGATGTTCCTCCAGCGACTAAGATATTGGCATTATTTTCTATTGTCCACCAAAGATATGCTGCAATTTCTATAGACATAGTATTCAATCTTATTAAATCGGTTATAGTTAATAAACTTTTTCTAAATTTTCTAATTGTAAAAGTAGGACCTCTGGTTGTAATTTCCTTTGAATATGTAGCATTAACTCTAGATCCATCAGGTAGTGTTGCATCTAAAATTGGATCAAAGTAAGATATTAATTTTCCAGTTTTTTGAGCAATCTTAAGTATTAAATTATCTAATTCTTCCTTAGAAAACATTATGTTTGTTTTTAATATTCCAAATTTGCTATGATTTACAAAAACATAGCTATCATAACCATCACATGATATATCTTCTATGAAAATATCATGAAACAAAGGTTCTATTTTTTCTAACCCAATTAAATCTCTCCATAAATAATAATATATTTTTAATATTTCTTTTTCATTTAATTTAATCTTATTTCTGTTTAAATAACTAACTAGTTCTTTTAATATAGCTAATTCTTTGTTTATATTCAAAAATTTATCAGGATCAGAATAAAAAGAATCTATTATATTACTTTTGATATTTTTTATTAATTCTTCTTCTTTTTTAGATAGTTCGGGCTCTAATACATTGTAAATGATATCTTCAGATAAAAGATCATAATATATGTGAGCATATGCAAAATTTGGTATTAAAACATAAGTTATATTTATTTTTTCTTTTTCTTTTGGCAATTCTAAAGAAGGAATTTTTTTCTCAGATTTTATATAATCGTCAAAAATTCTCATCAATTTTTCTATATCTATTTTCATAAATTTTTTAATAATTCTTTGTATTTTTTTAATTTTATTTTAAAAATTTTTGTAAATTGTGAAGTCTATTTATTTTATTTTCGTAATATGTTATTTCAGATATTCTTTGAAGTAAAAAATTTTGATAATATAGAATAATAGAAGATAATAAAAATAAAAATAATAATATAGAAAGGAGAGTCTCTAAGTTTATTACAAAACTCATTCTGAAACAATTTCTAAAATTTTGCCTATTTTTCTTATAATAATTCTACAATTTCCAAAACAAAGAAAGTCGCAATAGTCGCTTTGAATAATATAGCTGTATTTATCTTCATAACATCCCTCGAAAGATCTTGGAGTTTTTTTAAAAACTTTATAATATACGTTTGTATTGTTAGAATAGAAGTAATAAGAATTATCATATTTTATTAAATCTCCAATATAATCAATGTTTATAAAAATTGGAAAACATTTAGAAGTCTTATAAAAAATTGAATAATTATATTTACAAATTCCATTTAATTCTAAATTTAAAGATTTAGAAAAATTATAAAAATTTAAGGCATTTTCTAAATAAAAATCTAAAATTCTCATGCTAATATCTTCTTTTTTTTCTGTAAAAATAATAGAAAGAGATATTTTGCTAGTTTCATAATAATTGTAAATAAAATATATTATTGATAGTGAAATTAAGAATAATAATAAATATTCTAAATATAAACTAATACTTTTCATATCTTACTTTTATATCTTTATTTTTGAAAAATTTTAAACTTCTATTGTTTTACTTTGACCATCCTCTAACATAAATAAATCTTGTCCCATCGTATATCCGAAATCTTCAGCAATATTATAATATGCTGCTTTCTTTAAAATATTTCCATGGTTTGGTATTATATATTCAGGATTTAAAAGTTTCAATAAAATTCTATGATCTTCACTTTTAGCATGTCCAGATACATGGACATCTTTAATTATATGAACCTTTTTTCTTTTTAACCTTTCTTCTAAAATTTTTCTATTTGCTTCATTTATTGGAGTTGGAATTACATTATTTGAAAATATTACAGTAGTATTTTCAAAATTAAATGGTAATTGATCTTTGGCTAATCTATCTAATACAGATCCCGGTTCTCCCTGATGACCCGTAACAATCAGAAGATATTCTTGTTTTTTATTTGATATATCCTTTAAAACTTTAGGATAATCTTTAGAATTTCCATAAATTTCACAAACTTCTGAAAAGTTATATAGTCCAATATTTTCTGCGGCTTTCGTATATTTATATAAACTTCTTCCAATTAAAACCGGTTTTCTTCCTAATTCATATGCAATCTCTATTATGCTTTTTAATCTAGCGATGTGAGATGCGAAAGTCGTAACAATAATTCCCTCAGTTTCTAATGAAAATAAAACATCATAAAGCATATATTTTGCAACAATTTCTGAAGGAGTTTTAGATTCTTCATCGGCTCTTATACTTTCTACTACTAATAGTATTACATTTTCTTTTCCAATACTTTTTAATTTTTCATAATTTGGTCTTTTTCCTATAATGGGGAAATTATCAAATTTAAAATCCCCAGAAAAAATAATGTGTCCTTTTTTAGTTTCTATGTCAATCATTAAAGATTGTGGGATTGAATGTGTAGAAGAAATAAAATTTATTTTTATTTTTTCAGATAAATCTATTGATGAATTTGGAGAAATTTTTTTTACATTTTTTGGTAAATCTATTTCATAATCTTCAAATAAAGATTTAACTATTTCATAAGTATAAGGAGTTAAATATACAGGGACATTATATTTTTTAATTAAAAATGGAATTGCACCACAATGATCTAAATGAGCGTGTGTAATTATTATAGCTTTTATTTTATCTCTATATTTTTCTAAAATTCTATCATCTGGAATGGCTTCAATTTCATATAATTTTTCTAAAGATAAGTTTTCTATATTTTCCCTCTCTCCGAATTGGGCAAGCTTATCTACATCAATTCCCATATCTATTAATATAAGTTCATCATCTATTCTTACTCCACTCATATTCGGTATTACATTGGAGTATCCTCCAATTGCCAAAAGTTCAATATCCATGTAAAAATTTTTTAACAATAATTTATATTTCTTAACTAATGAATATATCTGATTTTATAAAATTTTGTGAAGAAAAAGGATTTTTTTATTTATCTGAAAAAATATATGGTGGAAAATCCGGATTTTACGATTATGGTAGTTTAGGAAAACTTATTGAATTAAAATTTGAAAATTTGTGGAGAAAATATTTTCTAAAATTATTTGATAATTTTTGGGAAATAGAATCCTCAGATATAATGAAGGAAATTGTTTTTGAGGCTTCAGGACATTTAAAATTGTTTAATGATCCAATTGTCGAATGTAAAAAAGGACATAGATATAGGGCAGATAAGTTGATCGAAGAAAAAATGGGAATAAAAGCAGAAAGTTTAAAAATAGAAGAAATGGATAAAATATTTGAAGAAGGAAAGGTGTTGTGTCCAGAATGTAGTTCTAGATTATCTAAAGTTAGATTATTTAATTTAATGATACCTTCTATTGTCGGTCCAGAACAAGATATTTTTCTTGTTTTAGAAGAATTTTTTAAAACAAATTCAATTGACAAAGAAAAGCTATTTCAGAGTTATAAAAAATTTTTAGAAAATAGATATTTTTTAAGACCTGAAACGGCACAGGGAGCGTATGTTAATTTTCCTGTTGAAATAATTATAAATAGATATAGATTGCCGATGGGTCTAGCAATAATAGGAAAAGCATATAGAAATGAAATTTCGCCGAGAAATGCTCTTTTAAGAATGAGAGAATTTAGACAAGCAGAATTACAAATTTTCTTTAGTTATAATGATTTTGATCATCTGTATGAAAAGGTGAAGGAAAATTATTTAAATATATTATTATTTGAGGATAGAGAAAAAAATATAGATTTTAAGAAAATTAAAATAAAAGATTTAGAAAATAAGTTACCAAAAGCATATCTTTATTTTATGTATAAAATTCAAAGATTTTATTTAGATGTTATTAAAATTCCAGAAGATAAATTTAGATTTTTTGAGTTATCTGAAAATGAAAAATCCTTCTATAATATGTATCATTTTGATATTGAACTTTTCCTTGAAGATATTGGATGGGTAGAAGTTGGTGGAATACATTTTAGAGTTATAAAAGTAAGAAAAGAAGATATAGAAAACATTGAAGATAGAAGATTAAAAGAAGCATTATTTGAATTA
>JAVYNJ010000027.1:0-3128 GCA_038735675.1 Nanopusillaceae archaeon
TACTTGAAGAGCTTTCAAAATTTTTAGAAAATAATAAAGAACTTCCTCCTTCAATTGAAGCAACACTATTAAGGCTTAAATTAGTATCCAACTTTACTGGGAATAATTTTCTAAATGAAGAAATTTTTAAAAAGGTTGACAATTTTGAATGGCTAAATTTAAAGCCTGATAATTATTTCCATAAAAATGACTATAATCCATTCTTTATTGATACAATATTTATAATTTACTCTTGCCAAAAAAATCTTAACACAAGAATAAAGGAGATAAGAGATACTTACATTAAAGATTTAAAACGACTTAAGATTCCTTATATTATCATAGTAGGAGGGTTGGACAGAGATTATATTGAAGATGATGTTTTATATCTTAATGTTCCTGATTCTTATGAAGATTTACCGAAAAAAACAATAAAACTTTTAAAATGGTTATATGAAAATACTTCATTTTACTATTTTTATAAAATTGACGATGATTCTTACATTGATATAGAAAAATTTCTCTCTACACTTCAGTATAGAAAATGTCATTATTACGGAAAAAAAAATAAAAAATTTTTACAATTAGATAGAACATGGCATAAAGGTAAATCAAAAAACGAAATAATTTCATTAACACTGGATAAATCTTATTCAAATATAAGTTGGGCTGATGGTGGCTCTGGATATTCACTTACGAGATTTGCTATATATAAGATTTTAAAAACATTAGAAACAGAGTATGGAAAATTTTTATCCAGCCTCTATCTTTATGAGGATATTTTAATAGGAACTTTACTTGGAATTAATGACATTTTCTGTGTGGAAACAGAATATTATGTTTCAAAACAATTTAGGACATCAACCAACGCATTGCCAGTTCACAAATGGGAGAATTTTTTCTATCCTTCCAAAATTAATCCAATTGTTTATGTTCATTTAGACACAAAGAAAAATTTAAAGAAAGTTCATGAAATCAAAGAAACACAAAAGCTTTATCCTTATAAGATTTGGAGTTCTTCAATAAATGTAAAGCTTGGATACAATTCAAATCAACTGGAGCTTTTATCAGACAGATCAAAACTTAAGCTTCTTGATAAAGAACCAATTGTTATAGTCCCTGTGAGGAATGAGAGAAAAATGCTTCCTCATTTTCTAAGTTATTACAGGAAATTGGGTGTGGAGTCTTTTGTCTTTATTGATAATCTCTCAGATGATGGGACTCGTGAATATCTATTAGAACAGCCTGATGTAGTGGTTTTTTCTGCAGATACAGACTATAAAGCAAGTCACTACGGAATTTGCTGGCAACATGCGATTCTTTCAAATTTTTGCATTGATAAATGGGTTCTTCTATTAGATGCAGATGAATTTCTGGTTTATGAGAATTGTGAAGAAGTTAATATTAAAGATTTCCTCAACAATGTAGAATCTATGGGTTTTAAAGGGGTACGAGCAGATTTGATTGATGTTTATCCTAAAAAATTAGAATTTCTGGATTTATCAAAAAATAGTCCCTTTGAGGTTGCAATATTTTTTGATAAAGAACCTTTAATCCCAATAATTTATGGAGCTGGAGCATATAGTAATTGTGAGATAGCTTATAGTTCTAATTTAAGATATAGAATTTCTACAGATGCTCTTATTTCTGATTTTACAAGTGTTAAGTATCCTATTTTTAAATATTATCCATGGATTCGGTTTTCAGAGGGGGTTCATTTTGTAACTCCTTCTGAAAATTTCCTGGAAGGAGAAGCATTTTTACTTCATTTTAAGTATCACTCAGACTTTAAAAAGAAAGTTGTTACAGAAGTGTTAAGAAAGCAATATTTTGAAAATGCAAGAGAATATATTAGATATTACATTGCCCTTGAAAGAAATAAAGGTGATTTGTATGACGAAAATATTTCATTAAAGTATGAAAATAGCAAACAGTTTATTAAGTATATGAGAAGATTTTATAAGAAATAAAATATGGAGGGCTGAAACAAATGAAATTTAATCACATACTAATTATTACTTATGGACGTAGTGGTTCTACGTTACTAATGAGTCTTTTGAACACAGTTGATGGTGTGCTTATAGCTGGTGAAAATTTTAATTTATGTTTGCATTTTTTTAGGGCTTACAAAGCTTTGCTGAATTCAAAAAAACATTGTAACACAAGTAATTTAAGCACACACCCTTTTTTTATGGCATATAAATATAATCTAGAGAGATTCTTACAGGATGCATATATCCTGATTAAAAATCAAATAGTAGGGGGCAATCCAAATATTAAATGTTGGGGATTTAAAGAAATAAGATATACTAAAATTGATTTTTTACCAGATGAAAGTTTAGTGGATTATTTAGATTTTTTAAGGCAGTTATTTCCAAATTGTGCATTTATTTTTCTTACAAGAAATCATGATGATGTTATAAGGAGTGGTTTTTGGAAGAAAATGGATCCTGAAAAGGTTAGAGAAATTTTAATAGATTTTGAGGATAAAATAAATTTTTATCATGAAAAAAATAAGAATTTTACTTATATAATTGATTATAATGATATTAAAACACTAAGTAATAAGTTAAAATATCTTTTTGAAGATTTTTTGGGATTTTCTTATAACGAGAAGGTTATAAAAGAAAAACTTCTAATTCCGCATAGTTATGATATTAACGAGAAAAATCTTAGAAAAATAGGTATTGAAATTTCTAAATTTGATACGCCAAAAGATTTGTTAGTTGCTTCAATTGATACATTTCCAAAGCAAATATCATTGTATCAGAATTTTAGTATTAGTGGAGTTTTGCTTTTTAATAATGGAGAAACCTATGATTTGAGAGTTAGTGGTTGTAGGTCTCAATTTCAAGTTCTATATAATTTGCCCTCACCAAAATATGGAGAAAATTTCAAAAACATTCCTAATTCAAATAATGCAAGATTTAGAATAGAAAATTTAATGTTTGAGTCTTTAGATCAGTATATTGATATTTCGGTAGTTTATCACAAAGGTGAATATATACTATGGAGATTAAATTTGTCCCTTATGGAGGATATAAAAAATGAAAATTAGAAAATTCATATTCAACAGAATCGTAATAAATTAGGGCATAAAGCAATGAATCTAAATAAATCAGAGTTTAAGGGATTAATAATCTGGACAT
>JAVYNJ010000028.1:0-2581 GCA_038735675.1 Nanopusillaceae archaeon
TAAACTTCTGGTTCTATACAGCTATCACTGACTTTTATCCAGGCTCTAAGAAAATCAACATGATTATTTTCTGAAAAACATATTGATAGAGAAATATTTGTATTTTGAGTAATAGTTTTTGGATATAATTGATGCACGCTTATATTCAAACTATTTACAGGTCTTATAAATACTATAAAAGATACTAAGATTAATAACAATTTTAACAATCTCATTGATCTTATTATTTTATAGAAATTTTTTTAAAAATTTACTTCTTTAGCATTTTTATAGCTTGATCTAAATTTACACCATCTCCAAGAATTTTTCCACCCCTAATTACAATTATTCTCTTGGCAGCTTCCGCTATTTTTATATCATGTGTAGCAATAATTATTGTTTTTTTTAAATCTTCATTAAGTTTTTTTAAGGTATCTATAACAATTTGAGCAGATTTTATATCTAAATTTCCTGTTGGTTCATCTGCTAATATTATTTCTGGATCATTTGCCAATGCTCTAGCTATAGCAACTCTTTGTTGTTGACCACCAGATAATTTATTTGGCCTATTATAAATAAATTCGTCCATTTCTAATAATTTTAACAGTTCTTTTACCCTCTTTTCTCTATATTTTTTTGGTTTCCCAGATATAATTAATGGAAGTTCAACATTTTCAAAAACATTTTTATGTGGTAATAAATAAAATTGTTGAAATATAAATCCTATTTTTAAATTTCTTATTTCTGCTAATTCTTTATCAGATAAATTTTTTGTATTTTTTCCAAAAACATAAACATTACCAGATGTTGGTTTATCTAAACAACCAATTAAATGTAAAAGTGTTGATTTTCCAGATCCAGAAGGACCCATAATAGCAATCATTTCTCCTTTTTCAATTTCTAAAGAAACATCATCTAATGCTTTTATTTCATAATTTCCTGTTTTATATATTTTAGTTACATTTTCTAGTTTTATTATTGACATAAATAAATAAGATAAGGACATGTTTAATTTTTTAATGCCGCCGGGGGGATTTGAACCCCCGACCTCCTGGTTTCTCACAAACCCATCGCTATCTCAATACGGTTATGAGCCAGGCGCTCTGACCGCTGAGCTACGGCGGCATATTTGATTGTATATTAAGGATTATTAAAATTTCTTATATGTTAAAATATTCATGACAAAAAAAGAAAGATGGGGGATCGCATATATATATTCATCCAAAAATAATACAATAATTCATATTACTGATATAACTGGTGCAGAAACGATTGCTGTAGGTAGCGGTGGAATGGTTGTACATGCGGATAGATTGGAAGGAACTCCTACTGCGGCAATTCTTGCAGCAAAAATAGCAGCACAGAAAGCTTTAGAAAGAGGAATAACAGGTGTTCATGTTAAATTAAGAGCTCCTGGAGGACATAATGGTCCTTGGGTTCCAACAATTGCAGCACAATTTGCAATAAAAACTTTAATTACTTCTGGATTGAAAATAGGTGTTGTTGAAGACGTAACACCAATTCCACATGATGGTTGTAGAAGAAAAGGAGGAAAAAGAGGAAGAAGATTATAATCTTTTTTTAATAAATTCTATAAATTTTTCTATATCTTCTGTTTTTATAATTGCTCCAGCAGCTTTCTTATGACCTCCCCCAGAAATTCCATAATTTTCAGTAAATTCTTTTGCTATTAAACCTAGATCTATATCATCTCTAGTAGTTCTTAAAGAAACTTTCGTTGTTTTTCTTTTAAAAATAAGTTTTTTTGATGGAGTCATTCCAATAACTATTTTATTATCATAAAAAGGAGATAAAAAAGTTGATAGTAAGGAAGGTTTTTCAGCTTCAATTAGGATAAGATTCTCATCTTTACAAATAATTTTAAAATTTAGAATTCTTTTAAAGAACATATTTAGCTTTTTATAAATCCTTTTTTCTTTTATTTTATTTAATATAAAAATAATATCTTTATTAAAATCTAAATCTAAAAAATCTTCAGGATCTAAAGAGGAAAGCAAAGTAAAAAAATAATAGAAAGAAATTATTGGTAATTTTTCCTTTAAAAGATTTTTATATTCTCTTTTAAAATCATTTAGAACAACATTATCATAACTAACATCTCCTATCATCCCCATAAATGCTATTATTGAATACTTTGAAAAATCTTTAAATAAACGCTTTCCAATTCTATATACAATACATGTTGTGCATAAATCCTCATTAAATAGAGCCTTATAATCAAAGAAAATTATATTTTCTGATAAATTTTCAGGAACATACCTGTGATGATGATCTATATAAATTATTTTTTTATCTTTAGATATACTTTTTAAAATATTTTCTTTTAATGCGAGATCTAATAATATTACTTCTTTTTCATTTATATTACTAAAAATATCTTTTTTGATTTTATTTCTTTTTTTAAAAATAATTTTATGTTTTATTTCTAATTTAGATAAAATTATACTCATTAATTTTGCAGAAAATATTCCATCTAAATCATCGTCGGAAATAATTAAAACATCATTTAGTTTAGTTATTTCTTTAGAAACTTTGTCGAACATTTTTTAGATAGGAATTAACCTATAATTATAGCAATGTA